>SCQZ01000293.1 GCA_004299665.1 Jatrophihabitans sp. | reverse complement strand
GCGGCGACGGGCGCTGGCGGCGACGGGCGCTAGCGGCTGATCACCCCGGGGTGCCGGTCGTCGTCGGGCGGCGTCCAGGTGTCCGGGTCGGCGTGCACCTGCTCGCCGCTGCGGATGTCCTTGACCTCGTGGGGTTCGCCCGGGAACCAGACGAACGGGATGCCGCGACGCTCGGCGTAGCGGATCTGCTTGCCGAACTTCTGCGGCGACGCCGCGACCTCGGTCGCGATCCCGCGGGCCCGCAACCGTTGCGCCAGCGCGTCGCAGGCCGCCCGATCGGCCTCGCCCGGCACGGCGACCAGCACGGCGGAGGGCACCGGCCGCGAGCCGGCGACCGCCCCGTCGGCCAGCAGCGGGACGAGCAGCCGGGTGACACCGAGCGAGATGCCGACACCCGGGTAGGTCGCGCGCCCGTCCGAGGCCAGCGCGTCGTAGCGGCCACCGGAGCAGATCGAGCCGAGGGACTCGTAACCGGCCATGCGTGTCTCGAAGACGGTTCCGGTGTAATAGTCCAGGCCCCGCGCGATGCGCAGGTCCGCCTCCACCGTGACGCCCCGGATGTCGGCACAGCCCTCGATCACGGCGGCCAGTTCGGCCAGCCCGGTGTCCAGGAGGTCGTCACCCACCCCGAGACCGCGTACCCGCTCGACGAAGGACGTGTCCGCGGTGCGGATATCGGCCAGTCGCAGGCACGCCGCGGCCTGCTCGTCCCCGAGGCCGGCGACGTCGCGCAGTTCCGCGGCGACCACCGCTGCCGGGACCTTGTCGAGCCGGTCGATCGCCCGCAGCACGGCCGCGACGTCCGTGGCGCCGACACCGCGCGCGAACCCCTCCACCAGCTTGCGGTTGTTGACCTGCAGCCGTAGTGGCGGCAGGAACTCCAGCCGGCCCAGGGCCTCGGCCATGACGCGTGCGACCTCGACGTCGTGGTGGAATGCCAGGGTGCCCCTGCCGACGACGTCGATGTCGGCCTGCGTGAACTCCCGGAAGCGGCCCGACTGCGGACGCTCGCCACGCCACACCGTCTGGATCTGGTAGCGCCGGAACGGGAACTCCAGGTGCCCGGCGTTGTCCAGGACGTAACGGGCGAACGGCACGGTGAGGTCGAAGTGCAGCCCCAGGCCACTGTCGCCGGAGTCGTCGTCGGCCTGCAGTCGGCGCAGGACGTAGACCTCCTTGTCGATCTCGCCCTTGCGCAGCAGGTGCTCGAGAGGTTCGGCAGCCCGCGTGCGCAGCGGCGCGAAGCCGTGCAACTCGAAGGTCTCGCGCAGCAGGTCGAGCACCCGTAGCTCGACGAAGCTCTCCGCGGGGAGCAGTTCGGGGAACCCCGACAGGGACGTCACCGGCATCTCAGGCGAACTCTCGCAGGTACGGGTTCGTCGCGCGCTCCCGCGCGATCGTCGTGGTGGGGCCGTGGCCGGGATACACGTTCGTCCCGTCGTCGGCGGGCCAGATCACCTCGCGCAGCGAGCGCTGCATGTCGGCCATCGAGCCGCCCGGCAGGTCCACCCGGCCGATGGAGCCGGCGAACAGCACGTCGCCGGAGAACATGATCGGTTCGGGCGCCCCCGCCAGGTCGAAGACCACCGATCCCCTGCTGTGGCCGGGGGCGTGACGGACCGCCACGTCGAGCCCCGCGATCGCCAGCCGCTCGCCGTCGGCCAGTTCCTTGACGTCGTCGGGTTCGGCGAAGGTGAGCGTCCCGAACAGGGGGGTGCCCGCGGGCATCCCGACACCGGACCACGGGTCGGCGAGCTGACCGCGGTCGGCCGGGTGGATGTAGGCCGGGACGTCGCGGGCCTGGCACACCGGCAGCACCGAGAAGGTGTGGTCGAAGTGTCCGTGGGTGAGCACCACCGCGACCGGGTGCAGCCGGTGCTCGGCGATCACCTCGTCGAGCCGGCCGATCACCCCGATGCCGGGGCCGATGACGACGCACTGCTCGCCCCGCGCGGGGGCGACGACCCAGCAGTTGGTGGCCGTCGCCTCGGAGGCTATGGCGGTGATGAGCACGGCGGATCGGCCCCTTCCGGACGGTGGCGGGCGGGTCGCTGCGGGCTCCCCGGGGCCTATCAGCCTAATTGAGGGCCGGGTTTCGTAGACTCCCGGGGAACGTGCGACCCCCGACCTCCAGCACCTCGTGAGGACCACTGTGCCGACGCAGAAGCAGCGCCGTGAAGCCGCCCGCCGCCACCTGGAGCGCCAGCTCCAGCGGCGCGCCGAGAAGGACGCCGCCCGCAAGCGGTTCACCCTGATCGCCTCGATCGTCGGCACCCTGGTCGTCGTCGCGATCGTCGTGGTGGCGATCACCATGGCGACCAGCGACAACAAGAAGCAGCCGACGGCCTCGCACCCGAGCTCGTCGAGCTCCGCGAGCGGTGCCTCGTCGGGCGCCACGACCCCGGGCCCCCAGCCGTCCAGCTCCTACCCGGCGGCGACGGGGGCGCCGGTGAGCTTCGACGGCGTCACGGTCACCGGCGCCGCCGACCTGGCCGGCGTGCCGGGCGTCACCTCCACGGCGAGCGCCGACCCGGCCAAGCTCGAGTACAAGGACCTCGTCGTCGGCACCGGCGCCGCGGCGACCCCGAAGTCCACGGTGAACGTCCAGTACGTCGGCGTCCTCTACAAGAACGGCACCGAGTTCGACTCCTCGTGGAAGCGCGGCGCCCCCACGTCGTTCTCCCTCACCGGCGTCGTCCCCGGCTTCACCGAGGGCATCGGCGGGGGCGACGGGGTTGCGCCGATGAAGGTCGGCGGCCGGCGGATCATCATCATGCCCGCCGCGATGGGCTACGGCTCCCAGTCGCCGAGCACGCAGATCCCGGCCAACTCGCCGCTGGTGTTCGTCGTCGACCTGCTGGGCGTCAGCTAGGTCGGACGCGGCCTCCTGTGACGTTCTGGAAGTCGGAGCCGGGCGTGAAGGCGGGCGGAGGACTTCCGCGAAGACCGGGCCCGCGCTTTCGCGTCGGTGAAGGAGCGGGACGCGAAGATCTCGGAGCTGACCGAGGTAGTGAGCGGGCTGCGGGAGCAGTTAAAGGTGGAGCTGCGGAACGGGGGACCGGTGCGCGCCACGGAGCCGTTCGACGCGACCCGCCCGGACCAACCAACGTGGTAGCTGACACGGCCAACCACAGTTGTATATACACATCGGATATACTGGCGTGCCTGATTAAAGGAGACGATATGTCCAAGACGCTCATCGACATCGATGACGACCTGCTCACCCGCGCCCGTACGATCCTCGGGCCGGCGACCAGCAAGAAGGACGCCGTCAACACCGCACTGTCCAACCTGGTGCGCCTGCACGAGCAGCGCGCGACCATCGACTGGATCATCGCCACCGACCCAGCCGCCGACCTGCGCGACCCCGCCATCCGCGCCGCCGCCCGCCGGTGACCCGGTACCTCATCGACAACAGCGTCCTCCAACGACTACCCCGCAGCAGCCAGATCCGCGCCGCAGTGTCCGAGATCCTCGACACCGACGACGAACTGTGCAGCTGCGCGGCAACCCTCGACGAATTCGCCTACAGCGCCCGCTCCCCCACCGAACACGCCGAATCCTTACAGCGGCTTCGTTATTCGTTCCTCTACCTACCCCTGTCCCCAGCGATCGACCAGATCATCATCGACATCCGCACCGCCCTCTTCGCCGCCGGCAAAGGCCGGGCAGCAGGCGTCATCGACGTCCAGATCGCCGCCACCGCCGTGCACCATCACGCCACTGTGCTGCACTACGACTCCGACTACGACCACATCCACGGCGCCTACCCGCAGCTATCTACCCGCTGGATCGTCCCCCGCGGCACCACCGACTAGTACTCGCTCGGTCGGGGTCGGATCTTGGAGCCATGGGTTCGTGACGGGCATGCGCAAGCCGGGCACGTCCGGGACAGCCCGCTTCAGCTCGCGCTCTTTGTGCGACGGCTGCTGCTGTTGCTGGTGCGTAGCCGGTAGGCGATACCGGTAGCGCCGCACGAGGTCCGTATGTCCATCCATCCGCTTGCGGGCACGTGAGCCCGGTACGGGTGCCTCCGGTGAGAGCAGAGAACACGCCGTGGCACCAAGGTGGTCGGCGAATCCTCGGCGTCCACGCCGATGCCCGGCACGAACGGCAACACCTCCAGGGTGGGGCGGCCCGTGATCGTCGGCCTTGCTCGACCGCCCTCACCTACCGCGACGGGCTCATCGTCGGCGTACAGCGAATCTGCCGGCGTCAGCCGGCGTGGACGCGGTACACGTCGTACACGCCCTCGACGTTGCGGATCGCCCGCAGCAGGTGCCCGAGGTGCTTGGCCTCGGCCATCTCGAAGGTGAAGCGGGACACGGCGACCCGGTCGCGGTTGGTGCTGACGTTCGCCGACAGGATCGAGACCCGCTCGTCGGAGAGCACCCGGGTGACGTCCGACAGCAGGCGGTGACGGTCCAGCGCCTCGACCTGGATCGAGACCACGAACGTCGAGGACGCCGACGGCGCCCACTCGACCTCCAGCAGCCGCTCGGGCTGCTCCCGCAGGGACGCGGCGTTGGTACAGGCACGGCGGTGGACGGACACGCCGCCGCCACGGGTGACGAAGCCGAGGATCTCGTCGCCCGGAACCGGCGTGCAGCAGCGGGCCAGCTTCACCCATACGTCGCTGACGCCCTTGACGACGACCCCGCTGTCGCCGGTGGTGCGGGCGGGCGCCGCCAGCGAGGCCGGCTGCGGGATCATCGCCTCGGCGATGTCCTCGATCGACCCCTCGGTGCCGCCGAGTTGCGTGACCAGCTTCTTGACGACGGACTCGGCCGACACGTGCCCCTCGCCGATCGCGGCGTACAGCGCCGAGATGTCGGCCAGGTGCATGTCGTGCGCGAGCGTGAGCAACTGGTCCCCGCCCAGCAGCCGCTGCAACGGCAGCGCGGCCTTGCGCATCGCCTTGGACAGCGCGCTCTTGCCGGCGTCGATCGCATCCTCGCGCCGCTCGCGCGCGAACCACTGCCGGATCTTCGTCCGCGCCCGCGGCGACTTGACGAAGGCGAGCCAGTCGCGCGACGGCCCGGCGTTCTCGGCCTTGGAGGTGAACACCTCGACCGTGTCGCCGTTCTCCAGCGAGGTCTCCAGCGCCACCAGCTTGCCGTTGACCCGCGCGCCGATGCAGCGGTGTCCCACCTCGGTGTGGACGGCGTAGGCGAAGTCGACGGGGGTGGCCGCGTGGGGCAGCGCGATCACGTCGCCCTTCGGGGTGAAGACGTAGACCTCGTGGGCGGCGAGGTCGAACCGCAGCGAGTCGAGGAACTCCTCGGGCTCTTGTGCCTCGCGTTGCCAGTCGAGCAGTTGCCGCAGCCAACCCATCTCGTCGGACATGCCGGCCGGCTCGGCGACGGCGACGTTCTTCTGCTCCTTGTACTTCCAGTGCGCGGCGATGCCGTACTCGGCGGTGCGGTGCATCGCGTGGGTGCGGATCTGCATCTCGACGGGCTTGCCGCCCGGGCCGATCACCGTGGTGTGCAGCGACTGGTACATGTTGAACTTCGGCATCGCGATGTAGTCCTTGAACCGGCCGGGCACCGGCTGCCAGTTCGCGTGGATCACGCCGAGGGTCGCGTAGCAGTCCCGCTCGGTGTCGACCAGGATGCGGATGCCGACCAGGTCGTAGATGTCGGTGAACTCCCGGCCGCGCACGATCATCTTCTGGTAGATCGAGTAGTAGTGCTTGGGGCGGCCGGTCACCTCGGCCTTCAGGCCCCCGTCGCGCAGGTCCGCGCTGATGCGGGTGATGACCTCGCTCAGGTAGGTGTCGCGCGACGGCGCGCGTTCGGCGACGAGGCGCACGATCTCGTCGTAGCGCTTCGGGTAGAGCGTGGCGAAGGCCAGGTCCTCCAACTCCCACTTGACGGTGTTCATGCCCAGGCGGTGCGCGAGCGGGGCGAGGACCTCGAGCGTCTCGCGGGCCTTGCGGACCTGCTTGGCGGGCGGCAGGAACCGCAGCGTGCGCATGTTGTGCAGCCGGTCGGCGAGCTTGATGACGAGCACCCGCGGGTCGCGGGCCATCGCCACGATCATCTTGCGGATCGTCTCGGCCTCCGCCGCCTCACCGAACTTGACCCGGTCCAGCTTCGTGACGCCGTCGACGAGGTGGGCGACCTCCGCGCCGAACTCGCCGGTCACGTCGTCGAGGGTGTAGCCGGTGTCCTCCACGGTGTCGTGCAGCAGCGCGGCGACCAGGGTCGTGGTGTCCATGCCCAGTTCGGCGAGGATGGTCGCGACCGCGAGCGGGTGCGTGATGTACGGGTCCCCACTCTTGCGCAACTGCCCCTGGTGACACTGCTCGGCGACGTCGTAGCCGCGCTGCAGCAGCCGCACCTCTACCTTGGGGTGGGCGCCGCGGTGGATGGCCAGCAGCGGCTCGAGGACGGGCTTGACCGGGGATTGCCGGGTGCCGGTGGCCAGCCGCCTGGCGAGCCGGTCCCGGTAGCGGCGGCGGTGGTGCGGGTGCTCCGGATCGGTCCCGGGCGCGGCCGACTGCGGCCGCTCGAGCGCCGGTTGCGTCGGCTGCGCGGGCGCCGTCGTCGGGGCCACCGCATCGGTCGTCAGGGGGACTCCTTCCGCCACGCCCGATTCTACGGGCGTAACGCGGGCTGCCGGCGCGCCGATTCCCGTCAGACGCGCAGCAGGGCGCTCAGCGGCGCCAGGTGGGCCAGCCGCGCCGCGCCGCCGAGGACCCCTATCTCGAGCAGGACGCCGATGCCGGCCACGCTTCCCCCGGCAGCCTCGATCAGGTCGACCGCGGCGGCGAGGGTGCCCCCGGTGGCGAGCACGTCGTCGACCAGGAACACCCGTTTGCCTGCGAGGACCTGGACCGGAACCTCGATCTCCGCCCTGCCGTACTCGAGCTGGTAGGCCTTGCGGACGGTCGGCGGCGGGAGCTTGCCGGCCTTGCGCACCGGGACCAACCCGCACCCAGCGGCCACCGCGACCGCACCGGCGAGCAGGAACCCGCGCGCCTCGACACCCGCGACGATCTGCGCGCCCCCCGCGAGCGAGGTCAGCTCGTTGACGACCAGTTCCAGGCACGTCCGGTCGGCGAGCAGCGGCGCGATGTCCTTGAAGACGATCCCGGGTTCGGGGAAGTCCGGGACGTCACGCACCAGCCCGGAGATGAGCGAGGCGACCTCGGAGGTCACGGGCGGCGCCGCGGCCGGGCACCGGGCTTCGGCGCGGGCGCCGGCCCGCCACCGCGGTGCAGGGCCGCGTCCCGACCGGCGCCGCGGCCGGCCGGGGCGACCTCGCCGTCCTCGGTCTCGCGCCGCGCCTCGGAGGCCCGCTTGGCCTCCACCCGCTTGCGCAGCGCCCGGTACTCCGGCTGCCGCTCGGTCAGGGTGACCACGATCGGGGTGCACAGGAAGATCGAGGAGTACGCACCGGTCGCCAGCCCCACGAACAGGATGAGGGCCAGGTCCTTGATCGTCCCGACCCCGAGGATGCCGGCCCCGACGAACAGCAGCCCGGCGACCGGCAGCAGCGCGATCAGCGAGGTGTTGATCGAGCGCATGAGCGTCTGGTTGACGGCGATGTTCGCCGCCTCCTCGAAGGTCATCCGCGACCCGGCGGTGATGTCCTTGGCGTTCTCCCGCACCTTGTCGTAGACGACGACGGTGTCGTAGAGCGAGAAGCCGAGGATCGTCAGCAGGCCGACGATGGTCGACGGAGTCACCTCGAAGCCCACGAGGGAGTAGATGCCGGCGGTGACGACGAGGTCGTGCAGCAGGCCGGCGATCCCGCCGAACGCCATCCGCCACGACGCGAAGCGCACCGTGATGTAGAGGGAGACCACGATCAGGAAGATGATCAGGCCCTGGACGGCCTTGACGGTGATGTCGTGCCCCCAGCTGGAGCTGACGAACGTCACCGAGATGGCGCTCTCCTGCAGCTTGAGCTCACGCGCGACCGTGGCCTGCAACTGCTGCTGCTCGGGCGAGCTGAGGGTCTCGGTCTTGACCACGATCTGCCGGGTCGCGCCGGAGCCGACCTCCTGCGGCGGGTCGGCCGGGGGCTTGCCGGCGTCGCTGAAGGCGGTGTTGACCTCGTTGGTCGTGATGGCGGTGTTCGCGACCGGGATCTGGAACTGCGTGCCGCCGGCGAACTCGACGCCGTAGTTGAAGCCGCGCACCACGAAGCTGACGATGCAGATCGTGATCAGCACCGCCGACCCGAGGTACCAGCGGTGCCGGGTTCCGATGAAGTCCATCCGGGTCTCGCCCCGGTAGAGCCTGCGGAAGACGGACATCGGCCCTACCCCTTCCCGCGCATCCGCGCTCGCCGGGCGGCGGCGCGTTCGGCGGCGCTGCCGGGCTCCGGCGCGGCCGGAGCCTCCGGGCCGGCCGTGCCGCCAGCCGTGCCGTCAGCCGTGCCGCCACCGGTGCCGGTTCCGACGGAGTCGCCGGCGGCGGTGTCCACGCCGCCGG
>SCQZ01000292.1 GCA_004299665.1 Jatrophihabitans sp. | reverse complement strand
ATGCTTTACTCGTTCTCCTTCTCGGTCTCGTCGTTACCAGACGTAGGCGAGGACTTCCCCACCCACGCCCTTCTGGTTCGCCTGGCGGTCGGTCAGCAGGCCCTGGCTGGTCGAGATGATCGCGACCCCCAGGCCGCCGAGCACCTTCGGGAGCCCGGTGTGCTTGGCGTACACCCGCAGGCCGGGCTTGCTGATCCGGCGGACGCCCGCGATCGAGCGCTCCCGGTTGCGGCCGTACTTGAGGGTGATGGTCAGCGTCTTGCCGACCTCGCCCTCAGCCGGCTCGGTCACGTCGTAGGAGGTGATGTAGCCCTCCTGTTTGAGGATGTCGGCGACACCCTGCTTGAGCTTGCTGTACGGCATCGACACCGCGTCGTGGTACGCCTGGTTGGCGTTGCGCAGACGAGTCAGCATGTCTGCGATCGGGTCAGTCATCGTCATGGCCGAATTGGCCCTTTCTCGGTGTGGTTTCGATCCGCATCCGCAGATCGACCTTCAGCGTTTGATGTTGTGGTTTTCCCGCCGTAACCACCGACGGGGGTGTGGGGGTGAAGCCCCCACCAGGTCGCGGGGCGAAGCCCCGAAATCCCTACCAGCTGGACTTGGTCACGCCCGGCAGCTCGCCGCGGTGCGCCATCTCGCGCAGGCAGATGCGGCACAGGCCGAACTTGCGGTAGACGGCCTTGGGCCGGCCGCAGCGCTGGCAGCGGGTGTAGCCGCGCACCGCGAACTTGGGCTTGCGAGCGGCCTTGACCTTCAGAGCGGTCTTCGCCATGTCAGTTGCCCTCCTTGAACGGGAATCCGAGCTGCTTGAGCAGCGCACGGCCCTGCTCGTCGTTGGTGGCGGTGGTGACGACCGTGATGTCCATGCCCCGCGAGCGGTCGATCCGGTCCTGGTCGATCTCGTGGAACATGACCTGCTCGGTGAGACCGAAGGTGTAGTTGCCCCGGCCGTCGAACTGGTCGGGGTTCAGGCCGCGGAAGTCGCGGATGCGCGGCAGCGCGAGCGACAGCAGGCGGTCCAGGAACTCCCACATCCGATCGCCACGCAGCGTGGCGTGCGCGCCGATCGGCATGCCCTCGCGCAGCTTGAACTGCGCGATCGACTTGCGGGCCTTCGTGACCAGCGGCTTCTGGCCCGTGATCGCGGTGAGGTCCTTGACGGCACCCTCGATCAGCTTCGAGTCTCGAGCGGCCTCGCCGACGCCCATGTTGACCACGATCTTGGTCAGCCCGGGCACCTGCATGGCGTTCTTGATGTCGAACTCGGAGCGCAGCGCGGGAACGATCTCCTCGCGGTAGCGGGTCTTGAGACGAGGGGCGACCTTCGCGGAGGCCGTCGTCTGCGACTGCTCAGTCTCGGTCTGGGTCATCAGATTTCCTTGCCGGTCTTGCGCGAGATGCGGACGCTGCGCTCCGCCTTGTACGTCGAACCGTCGGGACGGCGCTTGGTGACCTCGTCGCGGCGGAAGCCGATCCGAGTCACGCCGCCGCCCTCGACGAGCATCACGTTCGAGACGTGGATCGGGGCCTCGGCGGTGATGATGCCGCCGGTGGTGCCGGCGCGGCCACCCTGGTTGACGACCTTGGTGTGCCGCTTGACGCGGTTCACGCCCTCGACGATCACCCGCTGCTCCTCCCGGAGCACCTGGATGACGCGACCCTCGGCGCCCTTGTCCTTGCCCGCGATCACCTTGACGGTGTCGCCCTTCTTGATGCTCACGCTCTTCTTCTTCTCAGCCATGGCTCAGAGCACCTCCGGGGCGAGCGAGATGATCTTCATGAACCTCTTCTCGCGCAGCTCACGGCCCACGGGGCCGAAGATGCGGGTGCCTCGCGGCTCGCCGTCGTTCTTGAGGATGACGGCGGCGTTCTCGTCGAAGCGGATGTACGAGCCGTCGGGGCGGCGACGCTCCTTGACGGTGCGCACGACGACAGCCTTGACGACGTCACCCTTCTTCACGTTGCCACCGGGGATCGCATCCTTCACGGTGGCGACGATGACGTCGCCGATACCGGCGTAGCGCCGACCCGAGCCACCGAGAACACGGATGCAGAGGATCTCCTTCGCACCGGTGTTGTCGGCGACCTTGAGCCGCGACTCCTGCTGGATCATCAGTTTCTCCTTGTCACCCTGGTTCTCGGCCGGCTAGCCCGGATGAGCCTGGGGGAACTCACTAAGTTGGTCCCGGCTTCGCCGGGGCTGTCTTTCTGTTGCGAAGTAGGCAAGCTCGCTGCGCTCGCGCCTACTTCGCCTTCTCGAGGATCTCGACGACGCGCCAACGCTTGGTGGCCGACAGCGGTCGGGTCTCCATCAGGAGGACCCGGTCGCCGATGCCGCACTCGTTCTGCTCGTCGTGCGCCTTGAGCTTGCTGGTGCGGCGCATGACCTTGCCGTACAGCGCGTGCTTGACGCGGTCCTCGACGGACACGACCACGGTCTTGTCCATCTTGTCGCTGACGACCAGGCCCTCACGGACCTTGCGGGCGTTCCGCTCTGCAGCGTTCGCCTGAGCCTGCTCGCTCATGCGTCACCATCCTCGTTGCTGTCCTGGCCCGGGGTCGAGCGGATGCCGAGCTCGCGCTCTCGCACCACGGTGTAGATCCGGGCGATGTCCTTCTTGACCGTGCGGAGCCGGCCGTGGCTCTCCAGCTGGCCGGTGGCCGCCTGGAACCGGAGGTTGAAGAGCTCCTCCTTGGCCTCGCGCAGCTTGGCCTCGAGGTCGACGGCGTTGAGCTCGTCGAGCTCGTGGGCGGTCGTTGCCATCAGAACTCACCTGCTTCGCGGGAGATGAACCGGCACTTCATGGGGAGCTTGTGCATCGCGCGGCGCATGGCCTCGCGGGCGACGGTCTCGTCCACGCCGGAGAGCTCGAACATGACCCGACCCGGCTTCACGTTGGCGATCCACCACTCGGGCGAGCCCTTGCCGGAGCCCATGCGGGTCTCGGCGGGCTTCTTGGTGAGCGGGCGGTCGGGGTAGATGTTGATCCACACCTTGCCGCCACGCTTGATGTGACGGGTCATCGCGATACGGGCCGACTCGATCTGACGGTTGGTCACGTAGTGAGCCTCGACCGCCTGGATGCCGAAGTCGCCGAAGGCGAGACGCGTACCGCCCTTGGCAGCACCCCTCCGCGTGGGGTGGTGCTGCTTGCGGTGCTTGACACGACGGGGCATCAGCATGACGTCAGCCCTCCTGGTTCTCTGCCGGGGCGGGGGCGGCCTGCTCGGTCGCAGCGCCGGTCGCCTCGCTGGTGGGGGCGTCGCCGCCGCGGTCCGCGCGGGTCGGACGGTCGCCGCGCGAGCCACGGCTCGGGCGCTCCCCGCCACGCTGCGGACGACCACCGCGACCGGGGACCCCGGCGCGGGCGGCAGCCTGGGCCTGGCGCTCGGCACGGGTGCCGGCGACCTCGCCCTTGTAGATCCAGACCTTCACGCCGATCCGGCCGAAGGTCGTGCGGGCCTCGTAGAAGCCGTAGTCGATGTCGGCGCGCAGCGTGTGCAGCGGGACGCGACCCTCACGGTAGAACTCGGTGCGCGACATCTCGGCGCCGTTGAGCCGGCCCGAGCACTGGATCCGGATGCCCTTGGCACCCGAGCGCATCGAGGTCTGCATGGCCTTGCGCATGGCGCGCCGGAACTGCACGCGGCCGGAGAGCTGCTCGGCCACACCCTGGGCGACCAGCTGGGCGTCGACCTCGGGGTTCTTGACCTCGAGGATGTTCAGCTGGACCTGCTTGCCGGTGAGCTTCTCGAGCTCGCCGCGGATCCGGTCGGCCTCGGCGCCGCGGCGGCCGATGACGATGCCCGGGCGCGCGGTGTGGATGTCCACCCGCACGCGGTCACGGGTGCGCTCGATCTCCACCTTGGCGATGCCGGCCCGCTCCATGCCCTTGGAGAGCAGCTTGCGGATGGCGACGTCCTCGCCGACGTACGACTTGTAGAGCTTGTCGGCGTACCAACGGCTCTTGTGGTCGGTCGAGATGCCGAGGCGGAAGCCGTTCGGGTTGATCTTCTGGCCCATCAGGCACTCTTCCTCTTCTTCGGGGTCGCCTTCTTCTCTGCCACCACGTCGGCCGGCTGGACGACCAGGGTGATGTGGCTGGTGCGCTTGTTGATGCGCGTCGCACGACCCTGCGCCCGCGGGCGCCACCGCTTCATCGTCGGACCCTCGTCGACCTGCGCCACGGAGACGACCAGGTCCCCACGCTCGAGGCCCTCGGTGAGCTCGGCGTTGGCGACGGCGCTCTCGAGCACCTTGTAGACGGTCTCGGAGGCGGACTGCGGCGCGAACTGCAGCAGCGACAGGGCCTCGTCCACGGGCAGCCCGCGGACCATGTCGACGACCCGGCGGGCCTTCATCGGCGTGATCCGCGCGTAGCGGGCGCTCGCGAAGGCTCCGGGCTGGTCGCCGAGCAGCGTCTCGCGGCGCGCGCTGGTGCGCCTGCGCTCCGTGGTGCTCATCGACGACGCCCCTTCCGGTCTTCCTTGACGTGCCCGCGGTAGGTGCGGGTGGGAGCGAACTCCCCGAGCTTGTGGCCGACCATCGAGTCGGTCACGAAGACCGGCACGTGCTTGCGACCGTCGTGCACGGCGATCGTGTGACCGATCATGTCCGGCACGATCATCGACCGGCGCGACCAGGTCTTGATGACGTTGTGAGAGCCCTTGGCGTTCTCGGCGTCCACCTTCTTCTGCAGGTGGTCGTCGACGAACGGACCCTTCTTCAGGCTGCGAGGCATGTCTCTATTTCCCTATCAGCGCTTGTTCTTGCCGGTCTTGCGACGACGGATGATCTGGGAGTCGCTGGCCTTGCGCTTGCGCGTGCGGCCCTCGGGCTGGCCCCAGGGGGACACCGGGTGACGACCACCCGACGTCTTGCCCTCGCCACCGCCGTGCGGGTGGTCGACCGGGTTCATGACGACACCGCGGACGGTCGGGCGCTTGCCCTTCCAGCGCATCCGGCCGGCCTTGCCCCAGTTGATGTTGGACTGCTCGGCGTTGCCGACCTCACCGACGGTCGCGCGGCAGCGCACGTCCACGAACCGCATCTCGCCCGACGGCATCCGCAGCGTGGCACGCGAGCCCTCACGGGCGACCAGCTGGGCGCTGTTGCCGGCGGAGCGGGCGATCTTCGCGCCGCCACCCGGACGCAGCTCCACGCAGTGGATCGTCGTACCGACCGGGATGTTGCGCAGCGGCAGGTTGTTGCCGGGCTTGATGTCGGCGTTCGGGCCCGACTCCACGCGGGTGCCCTGCGTCAGGTCCTTCGGCGCGATGATGTAGCGCTTCTCGCCGTCGACGTAGTGCAGCAACGCGATCCGCGCGGTGCGGTTCGGGTCGTACTCGATGTGCGCGACCTTGGCCGGGACGCCGTCCTTGTCGTAGCGACGGAAGTCGATCAGACGGTAGGCGCGCTTGTGGCCGCCACCCTGGTGCCGGGTGGTGATCCGGCCCTGGTTGTTGCGGCCACCCTTCTTGGGCAGCGGACGCGTCAGCGACTTCTCCGGAGTGGTCCGGGTGATCTCGACGAAGTCGGCGACCGACGAGCCGCGACGGCCCGGGGTAGTCGGCTTGTACTTGCGGATAGCCATCTGTCTGATGTCCTCGTAACTTACGTCTCTACGGCTGCCCGGTCAGGAGACCGGACCCCCGAAGATGTCGATGCGGTCGCCCTCAGCGAGGCTGACGATCGCGCGCTTGGTGTCCTTGCGCTTGCCGAGCCCGTTGCGGGTCCGGCGCGTCTTGCCCGGACGGTTGATCGTGTTGACGGAGGTGACCTTGACGTTGAACACCTTCTCGACCGCGATCTTGATCTCGGTCTTGTTGGCGTCCGGGTGCACCAGGAAGGTGTACTTGTTCGCGTCGAGGAGGCCGTAGCTCTTCTCGGACACGACCGGCGCGAGCAGGATGTCGCGGTGGTCCTTGTGGAGCGTGCTCACTTCGCAGCCTCCTCGGCCGGGACGGGCTTGGACACGGCGGTGCCGTTCACGAAGGCGTCGTAGGCGCCCTGGGTGAAGACGACGTCATCGGATGCCAGCACGTCGTAGGTGTTCAGCTGGTCGACCGCCACGATGTGCACCTCGGGGGCGTTGCGCAGCGACAGCCAGGTGACGGTGTCGGTGCGCTCGAGCACCACGAGGAACCGCGAGCGCTCGGAGAGCGTCGACAGCGCGGCCAGGGCCGTCCTGGTCGACGGGGCCTCTGCCGTGATCAGCGACTCCACCACGTGGATCCGGTCGTTGCGCGCCCGGTCGGAGAGGGCACCGCGCAGGGCGGCGACCTTCATCTTCTTGGGGGTGCGCTGGTCGTAGCTGCGCGGCTGCGGGCCGTGGACGATGCCACCGCCGGC
>SCQZ01000291.1 GCA_004299665.1 Jatrophihabitans sp. | reverse complement strand
CGCCGGTGCCGACATCGAGGCAGCCGACCCGGTCGCGGCCGAACTCGCGGCCGGCGCCGCGGAGCGGGCCGCCGCCGCGGCCGCTGCGGCGAGCGCCGCGGCGAGCGGCGAGCTCGACCTCGCGGCGCGCCGGGCCGGTCTCGCCACGGATGCGCTGCGGCGCTTCACCGCCGCCCGGACGCATCTGGACCGCGCCCGGCAGACCCTGCGCGAGCACGAACGCGACACCGAGCCGCTGGTCTACCTGGCCAAGGTCGCCAAGGGTGTCAGCGGTGGTCGTCGCGTCGCCCTGACGACGTTCGTGCTGCGGTACTGGTTCGAGCAGGTCGTGACCGCGGCGAACCTGCGGCTCGCCGCGATCTGCGGCGGCCGGTACGAACTGGTGCGCGTCGACCAGGGCGCGCGGGCCGGTGAACGGGCCGGCCTGACGCTCGAGGTGCTCGATCGCTACACCGGGCGGCGCCGCAGCGCCCGGTCGCTGTCCGGCGGCGAGACGTTCTACACCTCGCTCGCGCTCGCGCTCGGGCTCGCCGACGTGGTCCGGGCCGAGGCCGGGGGCGTCGACCTGGACACGCTGTTCATCGACGAGGGGTTCGGCAGCCTGGACGCCGCGACCCTGGAGGAGGTGCTCGCCGTCATCGACGAACTGCGCGGGCACGGCCGCGTGGTCGGCATCGTCAGCCACGTCGCCGACCTCAAGGACCGCATCCCCGAACGCCTGGAGGTGCGTCGCCGCGCCGACGGCAGCAGCGAGGTGCGCGTCGTGGCCTGACCGGCGCTCACAGCCGGCACTCGACCCGGGTGACCCAGGCCGGCGTGGCGGGCATCGGCTGGCCCTCGCGCGCCAGCAGCGCGGCGATCACGGCGCTTCCGGGCGGGGGAGTCGCGGGCCACGGGGTGTACCCGTCGGTGAAGACGACGATCATCTCGGGCCGGGGTCGCAGCGCGGCGGCCGCGCTGATCCCGTGGCGCAGGTCGGTGCCGCCACCGCCGGCCAGGGCGGCATCGCGTGCCCGGCGCACTCGCTTGACGGCGTGTACCGCCGCGTCGCAGGCCAGCACCGTGACCCCGGCGTCCGAGACGCCCAGCCCGCGCAGCGCGCCGTCGACCTCGCCGAGGGCCCGGCCGAGCAGGGCGTCGTCGACACTGCCGGAGGTGTCGATCACCATGGCCACACCGGGCAGCGGCCGGTGCGTCCCGGGCAGCACGACGCGCGGCGTGGCGGCCGCGCGACGCGACGGGCGCCGGTAGGTGTACTCGGTGTTGCCGTTGCGCCAGGCAACCGCGCGCCGCACCGCGCGTGACAGCAGCGGCTCCCAGGCGACGCGGGGCTCCAGGATGCGCTCGCTCCAGCGCCCCACGTCCCCCGGCGTCAGGCCGCGGCTGGTGACGTGCTGCCGGTACTCGATCGCGACCCGGCGCCGGATCTCGGTGGCGCCGAACCGGTCGACGTGCGCAACGGCGGCGGCGTCGGCGGGGAGTTCGAAGCCGCGCGGCAGGCCGTCACAGCCGCTGCCGCAGCCCGGGTCGGCGGGCGGGTCGTCGCGACCACCGTCCGGCCCGGCGGCCGCGGGCAGCCGCGACAGCAGCGCGAAGTACTCCTCCGCCGAGCGTCCGGGCGGCATCCCGAGTGTCTGGGGAGGCGGCACGCCGTCCGGATGCAGCCCGCTGTCCTCCAGCGTGCCGCTGATCGCGGCGTCGGCCGCCGCGTGCCAGGACAGCGCCGAGGTGGCATCGACGCGCAGGTCGCGTGCCCGGGCGGCATGGTCGTGCAGCAGATGCCAGAGGGCGTGGGTGAGTTCGGCGCCGACCTGCGACACGTCGGCGGTGGCCAGCCAGTCCGGGTTGAGGTAGATCCGCCAGTACTCGTCGACAGCCGTCGTGGCGACCTCGTGGCAGGGGACCGGGGCAAGCGCATACAGCGCCGTCGCGAGATAGGCCAGCCCGCGCGGCCCGCCGTCGCGCGCGCCGACCGGCCGGGCGCTGATGAGCCAGAGCTTGGCCGCCGCCAGGCGGTCGAGCAGGCCGGGGTTCAGCGCGCTCACGGTGCCAGCAGACCGGCCAGCGCCAGCGCGGGCGCGAACACCGTGATCTCCGGCGGCAGTTGCGCCCCGGTGGGCCGCAGCCCGTCGCGCACCAGCGCCCGCACCACGGGGACCGCCGGGTCGACGCCGACGGCCGCCGCGGCGCTGGCGCACAGCCGCAGCGCGGCGGTCCAGCGCGGCGCATCCGCGTGCCTCACGATCGCCGCGAGCACGGACTGCAGCACGACGTACACGCGGTCGGCACGCATGGCGGTGAAGTCGGCGGCGGCCGGGGCGGCCAGCAGGTCCTCGGGCTGCGGCAGGTCCGCGGCGGCCGCCCACGTCAGGAACTCGTGGGCCGTCGCCGCCCCGATGCACCCGGCGACGAGCAGCGCCACGACCTCCTCCGGTGCGTCCACGCAGCGGGCGAACGCAGCCAGCCGCGAGGCGTAGTCCCAGGTGCGCGGGGTGGGGAAGGCGCGTCCGCGGCCGGCCGCGTCGTCCGGGATCGCGCTCATCTGGCCGGTGCGGATCCGCAGGAAGCCGGACACCAGCACCCGCTGGGCGTCCAGTGCCGTCGCCAGCCCGTCCGGCGCCGCGTACACCGGCATCGGCGGCCAGCCGCCGGTCACGAGGCACTCGGCGTACACCTCCAGCGGCATGCCCCAGTCCAGGTGGACGAAGCGCGAGGCCGTCGGTGCCGCCAGTTCCCAGCCGGCGGCGGCGATGTCCGCGGGGTTGGCGGCGGCGACGAACGAGACGGTGTCCGGCAGCGTCAGCGCGCCGACCTCGAAGTGCGTCAGCGGCCGCAGCGCCGCCGCCTGCAACGCGGGACTGGCGGTGGAGAACTCGTCGAAGAACGCGATGGACGGGCCGTCGTGGGCGGCGAGCCGCTGCGCCCACGACGGCGGCGCGAGCGTCACCGTTCCGTCCGGCCCGACGACCGGCAGGCCCGCGAAGTCGCTGGGCTCGTAGTGGCTGACGATCAGCGACTCGACGTGCCAGCCCTGCCGCCCGGCCGACTCGACGACCGCGGTCTTGCCCTCGCCGGGCGGGCCCCACAGCAGCACCGGGACGCGGGCGCTGACGCAGATGCCCAGCGCCTGCAGCGCGTGCTCGTAGTCGGTGCGGGTCCGCGGGTCCATCACGTTCCTTTCAGGGCGGCGACGGCGCTCTTCGGGTCCGTGGCGCCGAGCGTGATCGCGTGCAGCGCCGCGC
>SCQZ01000001.1 GCA_004299665.1 Jatrophihabitans sp. | reverse complement strand
GGTGATCGCGGGCGCGGAGGAGGCGCGGCTGTCGTTCGCGGGCGCGGCCTCGGTGCTGCCCGCCGGCGGGGGCGCCGTGCTGGTCGCCGACATCGGGGGCGGCTCCACGGAACTGGTGCTCGGCGACGGCCGCGGCGTGATCGCCTCGCACAGCATGGACGTGGGCTGCGTGCGGATGACCGAGCGGCATCTGCACGACGACCCGCCGACCCGTGGACAGATCGAGGCCACCGTGGCGGACCTGCGAGCGGCGATCACCGCCGCCGGCGCACAGGTCCCGCTCGACACCGGCGCCCGGTTCGTCGGCGTGGCCGGGACGGTCACCACCGTCGCCGCGATCGCGCTCGGCCTGCCGCGCTACGACCCCGACGCGATCCACGGCAGCGTGATCGCCGCCGAGCAGGTCGCGCAGATCACCGAGCGGCTGCTGCGCATGACCCGCGCGCAGCGGGCGGCCCTGCCCGTCATGCACCCGGGGCGGGTGGACGTCATCGGCGGCGGGGCGCTCGTCCTGCGCACCCTGATGGAGCACATCGGCGCCGACCGCGTCACCGCCTCCGAGCACGACATCCTGGACGGCATCGCGCTCGACCTGGCATCCGGGGCGTGAGCCGCCGGATCAACCGGTCAGTGCCTGCGCGGCGCCCGCCTCCGCGCCCTGCTGCTGCTCTTTCTGCGCCTGCTCCGCCTTCTTCGCGGCCTTCTTCTGCTCCTTCGACGGCGGCGGGGCGGGCGGCTCCAGGCCGGTGATCGCGTGCCAGGCCCGCTCGCCACCGCGGCGCGAGAGTGCCTGCGCGACGACGGTCGCCGCCGCGGTCAGCGCGGCGTAGCCGGCGGCCCCGGCGACACGGCTGCGTTCCGGTCGGTCGGCCGGTGCCGGGCCCTGCGGCCCCACCGTCGCCCAGGTGCGCTCGACCACCCTCTTGGTGAGGATGCCGACGGGGATGCCGACGGCGACCGTCAGCAGCTTGACGCCGAGCCGGGACACGGTGTGGGCCATGCCAGCACCCTACCCAGGCCGCGGCGTGGCAAGCTCGCGGACGTGATCGCCCGACCCGGTACCGGCTGGCCCGGCGACCCGGCGACGCCGCGGACCCCCGTCGCCGCGCAGCCGGCGGACGTGGTCGCGCTGGCCGCCGCGGCACGCTCGCCCCATGCGCTCGACGCCCGGGTGAGCGTCTGCCGGGCCTGCCCGCGCCTGGTCGCCTGGCGCGAGGAGGTCGCCGCGGTCAAGCGCCGGGCGTTCGCCGACCAGGACTACTGGGGCCGTCCGGTGCCCGGCTTCGGCCCGTACGACGCCCGGATCGCCGTCGTCGGCCTGGCCCCCGCCGCCCACGGGGCGAACCGCACCGGTCGGATGTTCACCGGTGACCGCAGCGGCGACTGGCTCTACGCGGCGCTGCACCGGGCCGGGCTCGCGAGCCGGGCGACGGCCGTGAGCGCCGACGACGGCCTGGAACTGTACGGCGTGCGCATCACGGCGCCGGTCCACTGCGCCCCGCCGGACAACCTGCCCACGCCGGCCGAGCGCCACACCTGCCGTCCGTGGCTGGCCCGCGAACTGCGGCTGCTGTGGCCGACGCTGCGGGCCGTCGTCGTGCTCGGCGGCTTCGGCTGGGCCGCGCTGCTCGCGACCCTGCCGGAGGCCGGGATCGCGGTGCCCCGCCCGCGGCCCCGGTTCGGGCACGGTGCCGAGGTGGGCCTGGACGGCCGGGTGCTGCTCGGGTGCTTCCACGTCAGCCAGCAGAACACCCAGACCGGCCGCCTCACCGAGGCGATGTTGGACGCCGTGCTCGCCCGGGCCGTCGAGTTGGCGCGATGAGCCGCGGTGGGTCGCGATGAGTTCTCGCCCTTCCGGTCGTCGGTAGTCGGGAGCACACTCACGCACGGAGGTGGCGATGAGCACGATCCGGGTCCTCGTCGGGACGCGCAAGGGAGCGTTCGTGTTGACGTCCGACGGCGCGCGCCGCGACTGGCGTGTCGACGGCCCGCACTTCCCGGGGTGGG
>SCQZ01000290.1 GCA_004299665.1 Jatrophihabitans sp. | reverse complement strand
ACGAACGAGACGGTGGCGGGCACGATCTTCGCCGAGCCGAAGATGTCGGCGAGGACCTGCAGCCGCGGGTCGGGCACACCCACGACGCCGACGTTGGGATCGATGGTGGCGAACGGGTAGTTGGCGGCCAGCACGTCGTTGCGGGTCAGGGCGTTGAACAGCGTCGACTTGCCGACGTTGGGCAGGCCGACGATCCCGATGGTCAGACTCATAAGGGCCACAACTCTACGGACGCGCCGGGAAATGTCGGACACCCGTGGTTGCCTGCCTGCGTGGACGTTCTCCTTGTCATCGCCGCCCTGCTGGCCGGCCTGATCCTCGGTCGGTTGCTCGCTGGGCGCCGGGGCCCGGACGGCTCGCTGGCCGAGTCGCTCGGGGACGTCCGGCGGCTGCTCGGGGAGGTCGAGAAGGGCCGCGCGGTCTCCGACGCCGCGCTGCGCGAGCAGGTCCTGGCGATGAACCGGTCCTCGGACCTGCTGCGCCTGGAGGCGTCGCAGCTGGTGACGGCCCTGCGCGCACCGCAGGTACGGGGCCGCTGGGGCGAGGTGCAGTTGGAGCGGATCGTCGAGGCCGCCGGCATGCTCGAGCACGTCGACTTCGACACCCAGCACACCGTGGTCACCGACGACGGTGACCGGCAGCGCCCGGACCTCGTGGTGAACCTTCCCGGCGGCAAGCGCGTGGTGGTCGACGCCAAGGCTCCGCTCGCCGCCTACCTGGACGCCGCCCAGGCGGGCGACGACGTGGCGCGCGAGGAGCGACTGGCCGCCCACGCCCGCCAGCTGCGCACCCATGTCGAGGCGCTGTCGGCGAAGCGGTACTGGCAGCAGTTCGAGACGGCACCGGACTTCGTCGTGTGTTTCCTGCCGCTCGACGCGGTCCTGGATGCGGCGCTCCGGGCGGACCCGGCGCTGCTGGAGCGGGCCTTCGCCGCCAACGTGGTCCTCGCGACACCGGCCACGCTGGTGGCGCTGCTGCGGACCGTCGCGTTCACCTGGCGCCAGCACGACCTGGCCGAGAACGCCGAACAGATCAGCCGCCTCGGCGGGGACCTGTACCGGCGCCTGTCGACGATGACCACCCACCTGGACCGGGTCGGCAAGAGCCTGGGGGCCGCGGTGGGCGCCTTCAACCAGAGCGTCGGATCGTTCGAGACGCGCGTGCTCCCCAAGGCCCGCCAACTGCGCGATCTCGGCGCGGTGCCGCCCGACTGCGCCCCGCTGCACCTGGCGACCCTGCCCGACGCGCTCCCCCGGGCTGTGAATGAGCCCCGAGACGTACCGGAATACTGGGGTTCCGGCGGGTAGCGTGTCGCACAGTCCGCATCCGTACCAGACGAAGGGGCCAGGTCGTGCCGAACGCGCCGCGCCCGCCGTGGGAGTCGGTCGACGACGCCGGTTGGAGCACCCCGACGCGCGTGCAGTCGGGTGCCTCCGCGGCCCCCCCGGGTGCCCGCCCGGCCCCTGCCCGGCAGGCACCGCCGACCGGGCCGCGCAGACCCCAGGACGGATCGGCCAGGCCGCGTTATCGCGATCCCGGCGAGTACCGGGGGACACGCCAGCGCCGGGAGCCGCAGCAGGTCCCTGAGCCACAGCAGCACTGGGGACAGCCGCACCAGGACTGGGGACAGCCGCAGATGCACGGCTCAGCACGACCCCAGGACCCACGAACGCACGGGGGGCCGGTGCCGCCGGCCCGCGCCGCCCGGACGTACCACCCGGCGCTCGCGGCGCCTCGCGAGCCGGAGCGCGGCCTCCCCGGGTGGGCGGCGGTGCTGATCCTGCTCGGCATCGCCGCGATCGGGGCGGTCATCGACAACGCCCGCGGTACCACCACCGGCGGCGGCTACAACATCGGCATCATCGTGGCGTCGCTGGTCGCGATCCTGGTGGTGCGCCGCTCGGGCATGTTCCCGATCGTGATCGCCCCGCCGATCGTCTACTCGGTGGGCTCGGGCATCATCTTGTACCTGCGCTCGGGCGGCCTGTCCGATCGCCACGTGCTGTACGACGCGGCCTCCAACTGGCTCGTCTACGGCTTCCCGGCCATCGCCGCGGCGACCGCCGCGGTGCTGATCGTCGGCGGCTTCCGCCTGGTCACTCGGCGCTGAGCGTCATTCCGAGCTGGCGTCAGTCCGCGCTGAGTGTCATTCGGCGCTGACCGGCGCCGGCGCGGCTGCGCTCTCGCGCAACTCGCGGCGCAGTTCCTGCGGCAGGGCGAAGGTCAGCCGCTCCTCGGTGGAGGTGACCTCCTGCAGATCGTCGAACCCGCGCGCGGCCAACCAGTCGAGCACCCCGCGCACGAGCAGTTCGGGCACGGAGGCGCCGGAGGACACCCCGACCGTCGCCACGCCCGCGAACCAGCCCTCCTCGACCGCGGCGGCGTTCTCCACGAGGTGCGCCACCGGTGCGCCCGATGCGCGCGCCACCTCGACCATCCGCATGGAGTTGGACGAGTTCGCCGAGCCGACGACCAGGAACAGGTCCACCTGCGGCGCGATGATCTTGACGGCGCCCTGCCGGTTCTGCGTGGCGTAACAGATGTCGTCCGACGGGGGCGACTGCAGCAGCGGGAAGCGCTCGCTCAGCGCACGCACGGTCTCCATGGTCTCGTCGACCGACAAGGTGGTCTGTGACAGCCAGACGACCTTGGCCGGGTCGCGCACGTGGATGTTCGGCACGTCCTCGGGACCGTTGACGATCACGATGTGCTCCGGCGCCTCCCCGCTGGTGCCGATGACCTCCTCGTGCCCCTGGTGCCCGATCAGCAAGATGTCGTAGTCGTCCTTCGCGAAGCGCCGCACCTCGTGGTGCACCTTGGTCACCAGCGGGCAGGTCGCGTCGATCGCGCGCAGCCCGCGCGCCGCGGCCTGCGCGTGCACCTCGGGCGCGACGCCGTGCGCGGAGAAGACGACGATCGAACCCTCGGGCACCTCGCCAGTCTCCTCCACGAAGATCGCTCCTCGCTCCTCGAGCGCCCGCACGACGTGCAGGTTGTGCACGATCTGCTTGCGGACGTACACCGGGGGCCCGAAGTGGTCCAGCGCCTGCTCCACGGTCTGCACGGCGCGGTCGACCCCCGCGCAGTAGCCCCGCGGCTTCGCCACCAGTACTCGGCCCATACCCTCAGATGGTACGGACCTCGCTCTGAGGGGAGGCTGGTCGTATGCAGTTGCCCACACCGCTACGGGCCGCGCTCGGGCTGGCGGCCGAGGCCGTCGAGAACGCGCGGCGCCTGCCCGACCGTGCCATCGAAGTGCCGATGCTCGCCGTCAGCACCGCCTTGCAACTGTCCCTGCGCGCCCAGCAGCGGTACGCGATGCTCGCCGCCCGCGGGGACGAATTGCTGCACCGTTCCGAGCCGGGCGACGAGCCCCCGCCGTGGGCCACCTTCGACCCCGAACCGCCGGCCGTGCAGACCGGGGTGCACGAGGCGTCCCGGCCCTCCGATGTCGGGCGCGACGCCGCCGGGTCCGCCGGCACACCGCCCGACGGCGCGCCTGCGGGCGCTGCGGCCCGCCCGGCCCGCGCGAGGCCGGCCCCGAAGGCGGCCACGGGCACGGCCGCCCCGGCGGCCACCAAGCGTGTCAACAAACCCCGCCGGGGTGCGCCGTCGCGCTTCGACGCCGTCGGCGACGAGTAGGCGACCGGCCAGGATGCCCGCCGGATCGCCTGCCACGTCGGCCGAGAGCCCGTGGCCGGTGCGCGTGGTCGCGATGAAGATCGGCGAGTGGGTGGGCCGGCTCGGCGAGGTCTGGGTGGACGGCCAGGTCGCGCAACTGACCCGCCGCCCCGGGCTGCCGACGCAGTTCCTCACCCTGCGCGACCCGGACGCGAACATCTCGTTGAGCGTGACGTGCCCCCGCGGCGTCCTGCCCGAGGACGTGTCCGAGGGCTCACGCATCGTGCTGCGGGCGCGGCCGGACTTCTGGCTCGAGCGCGGCACCCTCAGCCTGCGGGCGGCGGAGGTGCGCGCCGTCGGCCTCGGCGCGCTGCTCGCCCGCCTGGAGCAACTGCGCCGTGTGCTCGCGGCCGAGGGGCTGTTCGCCCCCGAGCGCAAGCGCCCGCTGCCCTTCTGGCCACGCACCGTCGGCCTGATCACCGGGCGGGCGAGCGCGGCCGAACGGGACGTCGTCGAGAACGCCCGGCGCCGGCTGCCCGGCGTCCGGTTCCGGATCGAGAACGTGGCGACGCAGGGCGTGTACGCGGTGAGCGAGGTCGTCGAGGCGCTGAGCCGGCTCGACGCCGACCCCGAGGTCGAGGTCGTCGTGATCGCCCGCGGCGGCGGCAGCGTCGAGGACCTGCTTCCCTTCAGCAACGAGACCCTGGTGCGGGCGGTCGCCGCCGCGCGAACGCCGGTGGTCAGTGCCATCGGCCACGAGAGCGACGTCCCGCTGCTCGACCACGTCGCCGACGTCGC
>SCQZ01000289.1 GCA_004299665.1 Jatrophihabitans sp. | reverse complement strand
AGGCACCGGAGCCGTCCGGTGCCTCCGGCGCCCGGCGGCACCGGCCGCTGGGCACCTGGGCGCTGTTCGCCGTCGCTGTCACCTCGCTGGGCGGGCCGCTCGCGCTGACCGGCCAGCTCGCGCCGAACCTCGCCTCCGGCGCGATCGGGTCGGCCGGGCTGACCCAGCTGATCGGGGCGGCGCTGTTCGCGCTGCCGATGATCGTCTGGCTGCGGTACGCCCGCCACGTCCACGACGCCGGCGGGCTGTACGGCTTCGTGCTCGCGGCAACCGGCAGGCGGGTCGCGCTGGCGCAGGCCGCGGTGTGGGCGGGCGCGTACGTGCTGTACCTGCTCTACACGACCGAGTCGATCGTCTACGACGTGCTGCCGGTGGTGCTTCCCCGGGTGCGTGCCTACCGCCCGCTGCTCGAGGTGCTCGTCCCGCTCGCGATCGCGGCGGTGATGCTCGGCGGCAGGCGCGTGACGATCGCGGTGATCGCGGTGCTCGCGGCCGGGCAGCTTGCGCTGGCCGGCGCGCTGGACGCGGTGACGATCGGCGCGCTGGGGGCACCGCTGTCCGGCTTCGGGACGTCAGCCCCGGCCGGTGTGCTGGCGAGCGCGGGCGCGCAGTCGTCGCTGCTGTACGTCTGCGCGAGCCTGCCGCTGTTCCTCGGCGCCGAGATCGCCCGCCCGGTACGCACCATGCGCCGCGGGTTGTGGGCGGCGTATGCCGTCACCGCGGCGCTGGTGGTGGCCGCGGTCCTGCCGTACGTAGCGGCCCCGGACGCGGCCGGCGGCGCGCTGCCGGGCTTCACGCTGGCGCAGCGTCACGGCGGTCACGGGTTCGCGGTCGCGGTCGGGATCGGCATCGCCGCCAGCACCGCAGGGGTCATCCTCGCCGAGTTCCTCGCCCTGACCCGGCTGGCGGGTGCGGTGCGCATCCGCGCGTTCGGCTCCCGGCGCGCCGTGACGCTGGCACTCGGCGCCGCCATGGTGGTCAGCGGGGCGCTGAGCCTGATCGACCCGGACCGTTTCTACGCGGACCTGCTCCGACCTTCGCTGATCATGCTGTGGCTCAGCCAGGCCGTCGTCTTCGCGGTGTACCCGCGCTTCGCGCGCCGGCACGGTCACCGCGCGCTGCCCGCATGGATCCTCGCGACGGTCTGCACCGCGCTGGCCGGGTACGGCCTGTGGCAGGCCATCCGCACCGGCTACTGACCGGCGGTGCGCCTCCGGCACGCGACGCCGGCCCGGCCCGTGCCGGACGGCGTGCCGCTCCCGGTCATGACCCGCACGGCTGGCTGTAGGCGCTGACCGCCAGCGGTGTGACGCCCGGCTGTCGCCAGATCACCGGGTCGCCGGTGCCGCCCGGTTCTGACAGGTGCAGCACGATCGTCGTGGTCGACCCGCGCGGCAGTTCGAGGTCGAGCCGGAAGATCGGGTGCCCGAGGTCGGACAGGACCGAGGCCGTCGCCGCCCTGCCGTCGATCGTGATGCTCTGCAGCCTCGCGCCCGCGGTGGCGTAGTAGTCGAGCAGGCTGCGCGTGTCGCCGGGGTGCACCGTCACCCCCGGATGCGAGTCCAGGCGGGTCGTCACGTAGGCCGGCAGGCCGGACGCCGGCGCGGTGTTGGTCAGCGTGATCGTCACGCGCACGTCACGGGTGGCGCCGCATCCGCTGCGGTTGTAGTCCAGCGTGCGCTGCAGGTAGTAGTCGAGCTTGCCCGCCGCCTCGTTGTTCAGCACCGGCGCCGCGAGCGGCCGGTTGCCGGTGGGCAGCGCGCCCGCGTAGGAGGTCTGCGCCAGCACCGCCTCGACCGCCGGGTCCGCGAACCAGACCTGGAAGCGCTGCTGCGCCGCCGACGCGGTGACGGCCCGCGCCAGCCCCAGCGCGCTGCCCGCACCCGCCGTCACCCGTTCCGCTGTCGCCTTCAGGACGTCGACCAGGAACTGCTTGCGGGTGTCGTTGTCGGGGAACAGCGTGTACTGGTCGCGTTGCGTGAGGCTGACGACGTCGCCGGCGGTGACGGTCAGGCCCTGCGGGACGGGCACCGGGCCGGTCACTGCCAGCAGGTCTGCCAGCACGGACGGGTCTAGGGCGATCACCCCGTCGACGTGCTCGCCGCTGATCTTCTGCCACATGGCCGCCCAGATCCGTGCGGCGTAGGGGAACTGCGGGCTGACGTTGGAGTTCTGGAACGACGTGGTCGGGTCCGAGTTCCCGTACGCCCGGGCGTAGCCGGCGCCGAAGTCCAGCCCGGTCGCGATGTGGTCGCTGCCGCGCGGCGGCCCGATGATCGCCTGGTCACTGGCGTACTCGGTGAACCGGACGCGGCCGTGGTCGGCCACGGCGATCGCGAACGCCCCGGGGAGGCCACCGGTGCCGCGCATCTCGGCCTCGTTCTGGAGCCCGACGAAGAACCGCTTCGGGCCGTCCGCGCCGAGCATCTGCGGCAGCACGTCCGCCGCCCGCGACGCCGCCGACACGTAGCCGTTCACCTGGTGCAGAACGCTCGCCAGCTGCGAGACCCGCTCGTCGATCGCGGGGATCCAGGTCGCTGACGGCGTCGCGTCCATGCGGTGCACCGCGCCCGCCAGCACGCGCGCCGCCGTCGACAGCCGGGGGCGCACGGACACCAGCGCGGCGAGATCGACGGTGTCACCGCTCACCCGCAGTCGCGCCGGATCGAGCGAGCGCGAGACGTCGACGAGCGCGGGCACCGCCTCGGAGCCGACCTGCGCCATCGCGGCGGTGGCGTCGCGCAACTCGGCGACCGGCTCGCCCAGGTACGGGATCTGCGCGGCGGCCCACCAGGCCGGCCCGGTCGTGAGCCGGTGCAGCCGCTCGGCCGACGCCGGGATGTCGGCGGCGACCCGGCGGGCGGCGGGCAGGTCCCCCTGCGCCACCAGGACGCGGACCCGGTCGAGTGCGTCGCGCACCTGCGTGGCCTCGCCGCGCGCCGCCAGTGCCGTGACGACGATCCAGACCCCCGCCGCCGCGACCAGCAGCGACCCGGTGAGCAGCGCCCTGCGCCGTACCCGGTGGCGGGCGGAGAAGTAGCGCCACCGCGCGCGCACCCGGCGCCAGCGCCGGTACCAGTGCCGGTACCCGCCACCGGCACGGGCGGGGAACGAACCGGAGCGGGGCCGGTTCAGCGCGGCGCTCGCGATCTCGCCGGCAGCGCGGTCGGCGGCGCGCCGCTCACGTCAGGCTGCGCTTGACCTGGTCGTAGATCCAGCCGTAGGTGCGCTCGAGGCCGTCGGCGAGCGAGGTCGCGGGCTCCCACCCGTAGCGGCGCACGATCTCGGCGTTGTCGCTGCTACGGCCCCGCACCCCCTGCGGCGCGGTGAGGTCGTGCTCGCGCCGCAGCGCGACGCCCGCGATCTGCTCGACGAGATCGACCATCCGGTTGATGGTGACCAGTTCGCTGCTGCCGAGGTTGACCGGCTCCGGGTCGTCGGCATCGGTGACGAGCCCGATGCCGTACACGCAGTCGTCGACGTACATGAAGCTGCGGGTCTGCTCCCCGTCGCCCCAGATCTCGATCACGTCGGTGCCGGTGATCGCCGCAACCGCGACCTTGCGGCAGATCGCCGCCGGCGCCTTCTCGCGACCACCGTCCCAGGTGCCGTGCTCGCCGTAGACGTTGTGGAAGCGCGCGACGCGGGTCTGCACGCCGTAGTCCTCGTGGTAGTGCCGCGCCATCCGCTCGCTGAACAGCTTCTCCCAGCCGTAGCCGTCCTCGGGCATCGCGGGGTAGGCGTCCTGTTCGCGCAGCGGGACGACGTCCGGGCTGGTCTGCTTGCCGGCGGCGTACACGCACGCCGACGACGAGTAGAAGTAGCGCTCGGCGCCGGCCTCGTGCGCTGCCTGCAGGACGTGGGTGCTGGTGAGCACCGACATCATGCAGGCGGCCTTGTTGTTCTCGATGAAGCCCATGCCGCCCATGTCCGCGGCCAGGTTGTAGACCGCGCCGGCACCGGCGGCCGCCGTCCGCGCCGGCTCGAGCAGCGACACGTCGGCCCGGGTGTTCTGCGCGTCCCCGTGCACCTGGTGCCATTCGCGGAGCGGCTTGACGTCCACCGCCCGCACGCTCCTGCCCTGCCCCAGCAGCGCGGCGACGAGGTGTCCCCCGATGAATCCGCCCGCGCCGGTGACGACGGCGTCGACCCCACTTGGCATGACCTACCTCCGAGCAGGTCAACGAGGCGGCGCCGCTCGCGTTACTTCCCGACGATCGCCCCCGTCACCGAGGCGGGGTCGACCGCCTCCGGCCCGACCGTTACCGCGCCGCCCCGGCGCCGGCGCGGCACGGCGTCGGCATGCCCCGGGCCGGCGGCGTCGGGTCCGTCGTAGCCGTAGGAGTATTCCCCGCGGCCGCGGCGCACCGGGACCCGGTTGAGGATCACGCCGACCAGTCGCCCGCCGACGCTGCGCATCGTCTGCACCGCGCGCCTGACCTGCGGCTCGGTGGTCTCTCCGTACCTGCCCACCAGCAGCGTGCCGTCGGCGAGGGCGGCGACCTCCGCGCCGTCGGACACCGGCAGCAGCGGCGCGGTGTCCAGCACCACGTAGTCGACGCGGTCCAGCAGCGAGCGGATCACGCCGCGCACGTAGGACGACGCGAGCACCTCGCTCGGGTTCGGCGGTGTCGGGCCGGATGCGAGGACGTACAGCCCCGAGCCGGCGTGCTGGATCGCGTCGGCCAGTTCCAGTTCGTGGATCAGCACGCTCGTCAGGCCGACGGGGCTGATCAGGCCGAGGGTCCTGGCGATGTTCGGGCGCCGCAGGTCGGCGTCCACCAGGCAGACGGTGAAGCCCGCCTCCGCGAGCGTCGTGGCCAGGTTGATCGCGACGGTCGTCTTGCCCTCGCCGGGGATCGAACTGGTGACGGCGATCACCCGCGGGTGCTCGTCCACGTTCGCGAACTGCAGGTTCGCCCGCAGTTGCCGGTAGTTCTCCGCCCGCATGCTGCGCCCGCCGGCGCGGGCCGCGATCGGGTGCCGCTCGGTCTTGGGGTCCTCGACGACCGCGCCCATCAGCGGCGCCTCCGCCAGCTTGCCGAGCTGGGCGGGGTCCTTCACGCGGTTGTCCAGCACGTCCCTGGCCACCGCGAGCGCGATGCCGGCGAGCAGTCCCAGCAGGATCGCGATGCCGACGTTCAGTGCCGGCCGGGGGCTGGTCGGCGCGGCCGGCGCCGTTGCCGGGCCGGTGACCTTCAACTGCACCGTCGACTGTCCGGACCCGGCCGGTGTGGTGTTCTGCTGGATGAACGCGACCGCCGCCGTCGCCGCCGAGTTGGCCAGGGCCGCCGCGCCGTCC
>SCQZ01000288.1 GCA_004299665.1 Jatrophihabitans sp. | reverse complement strand
CTGCTGGAGAACGTCGTCGCCCACACGCCGGAGGGATCGCCGCTGCGGGTGCGCGTCGTCGCGCTGCCCGACGGAGCTGTGGTGGAGGTGGCGGACGAGGGGCCCGGCATCGCGCCGGAGGCGCTCGCGCGCGGCAGCAGCGACCGCGGGTCGACCGGGCTCGGCCTGGACATCGCCCGCCGCTGCGCCGAGGCGAGCGGGGGTTCGCTGAGCGTCGCCGACGCCGACCCGCACGGCGCGATCGTCACGCTCCGGCTCGGCTCTGCCTACACCCAGGGCGGATTAACCAGCCCTTGACGGTTGCGTGACGCACGCCTGACGCGCCGCCGGGATCGTGGTGGTGTGAGCAGCGAAGCGCGGACGTCGATGAGCGAGACCGGCAGGCTGGTCCGGTTGGCGCCGGCGGTCGGGGTGGGCAGCGCCGTGGTGGCGATGGCTATCGCCGGGGCACTGGCCACCGGAGTCGTCTCCGACGCGCACGCCACGACCGTCACACACACCGGCACGCTCGACGGAAGCCAGGGTGACACCGGCGGCGCGGCGGACACCACGGGCGGCATCGGCCGGCCGGTTCCGGGTCAGCAGCCCGTGGCGCGGAGCAACGGGTCGTGAGCGCCCCGTACCGAAGCGACGCCCGCAGCGGTCGGGCGACGCTGCGGGCGTGGAGCTGCACGGTGCGGCTCGTGGTCGGCACCCCGCGTGTCCTGCGCCCCGCCGTCGCCGACCTGACGACGGTGCTGGCCCGGGTCGACGCCGTGGCGAGCCGGTTCCGCGCGGACTCGGCGCTGTCGCGGGCGAACGCGCGGGCGGGGCGGCCGGTGCCGGTTCCCCGGCTGCTGGCCGACCTCGTGGCCGCGGCCCTCGAGGCCGCGGCGCAGACCGACGGTGCCGTCGACCCGACGCTCGGGCGGGTCCTGGTGGCCCTCGGCTACGACCGTGACATCCGTCGGCTGCCGGGCGACGCTGCCGCCCTGGCAGCCGTGCCGCCAGGTCCGGCCACCTGGCGGGCGGTCCGGCTCGACCGGACGTCCGGACTGCTGACGGTCCCCGCCGGCACCGCGCTCGATCTCGGGGCGACCGCGAAGGCGTACGTCGCCGACCACACGGCGCACGCGCTGTCGCGACGCTACGGAACGCCGGTCCTGCTGGAGATCGGCGGGGACGTCGCGGTGGCCGGCGCCGACCCGGACGGCTGGTGCATCGAGGTTGCCGAACGCGAGGGCGAGGACGGCCAGCTCGTGCTGCTGCGTCACGGCGGCCTGGCGACCTCCACGACGCTCGCACGCCGGTGGCGCCGCGGCGGCCGCGAGTTGCACCACATCCTCGATCCGCGCACCCACCGCCCCGCCGACGGTCCCTGGCGCACGGTATCGGTGCACGCACCGTGCGCGCTGGCGGCGAACACGGCGAGCACGGCGGCGATCGTGCTCGGCTACCGGGCGCTGCCCTGGCTCGAGGCCCGCAACATCGCGGCGCGGCTGGTCGCGCAGGACGGCACGGTGGTGGCGACCGGCGCGTGGCCCCGCGTGCCGGAACCGGTGCGGCCGTGACGCTGTGGCTGCTCACACGCACGGCCGGGCTGACCGCGCTCGTGCTGCTGACCGCGACGACCTGCCTGGGTGTCCTTGCCGCACACAGCGCACCGGCAGGGCGCCGCTACCTGGTCCAGTACGTCCACCGTGCGACCGCAGCCCTGGGGCTGGGGGCCGTCGCCGTCCACGTCGTCACGGTGGTCGCGGACTCCTACGCGCACGTGAGCGCGGCCGGTGCGGTGGTGCCGTTCACCGCGGGCTACCGCCCGTTCTGGGTGGGGCTCGGGACGATAGCGGGCTACCTGCTGCTGGCCGTCGCGGCGCTGGGATTCGCCCGGGGCAGGCTCGCGGCCCGGCCAGCATGGGCGCGGGCCTGGCGCGGCGCACACGGCCTGGGCTACCTGGCGTGGGCGCTGGCGGTCGTGCACGGCTTCGCCGCCGGCACCGATGCGACCGTGCCCTGGACGCAGTTCGTATTCCTCGGCTGCCTGGCCGCGGTCGGGGCGGCGGCGGTCGCGCGGGTCGCCGGCCCGGCGGTGGCGCGATGACCGCGGTGCTGCGCCCACCGCGCACGGCCGCCTGGAGCATCGGCGCGCCGCGGCTGCTGGCCCCGTCCGCGACGCCGTGTCCCGCCGTCGACCTGCCCCGGTTGCTGGGGCTGCTGGACACGGTTCACCTGCGGGGCCGCGGCGGCGCCGGTGTCCTGACGGCGGACCGGCTGCGGGCGGTCGCGGCGGCGGGGGATCGCAGGACCGCGGTGGTGCTCAACGCGGTCGAGAGCGAACCGGCCAGCGCCAAGGACCGCACCCTGCTGCAGCTCAACCCGCACCTGGTCCTGGACGGGGCGCTGGCCGTGGCGGGGGCCCTCGGGGCCCGCTCGGTCACCGTCGCCGCCAAGGACCGCGCCGCGCTCACCTGTGTCGACGCGGCGATCCGGGTGCGACCCGATGCCCGCGGCGTACGCCTCCACCTGACCTCCGGGGCGTACGTCGAGGGGGAGGCGCGGG
>SCQZ01000287.1 GCA_004299665.1 Jatrophihabitans sp. | reverse complement strand
TCGGTGTTGTTCTTGAACAGGTAGATGTCCCCGGCGATGCCCTCGTCGTGCAACCGCTTCTCGGCGTCGACGACCAGCCCCTCGAGGATCCGCTCCCCCGCCTTGTCGTGGGCCACGAGCGAGGGCAGCGAGTCGCACTCGGGCGTCGCGTACTCCGGATGGCTGCCGACATCCAGGTACAGCCGCGCGCCGTTCTTGAGGAACACGTTCGAGGAGCGCCCCCACGACACGACGCGGCGGAACAGGTAGCGCGCCACCTCGTCGGGCGAGAGCCGCCGCTGGCCGTGGAAGGTGCAGGTCACGCCGTACTCGTTCTCGATGCCGACGATGCGCTTCTGCACCCCTCCAGACTAGTTCGGCAGCCGGTGCCGCGTCGTGGGCGCGCCCTTGCGCCGTAGGTTTACATATGTAAGCATCGTGTCCAGTTGCTAGATTCCGATATTCCTGCTGTCAAACCGAGGTGGCGTCCATGCGACAGGGGTCCCTCTCCGGCCACGCCGCGCTCGACGGGTCGCGTCCGGACTGGAAGGACCGCAAGCGCTACCTCTGGTTGCTGGGGACGGTCGTGCCGCTGTTCGGGCTGCTGGGGTGGGGGCTGGTGAACCTCACCGGTCTGGGGCTGTTCTGGTGGATCGGCCCGATCTTTATCTACCTGATCATCCCCACGCTGGACCTGTTCTTCGGCGACGACGCCGCCAACCCGCCCGAGGAGATCATCGCCTGGCTCGAGCAGGACCGCTTCTACCGCTACGTCACCTACGCCTTCCTGCCGCTGCAGTTGATCGCGTTCTTCATGGGCTTCTGGTTGATGTTCCGCTCCGGGATGGCCGTCGTGGACCGGCTCGGCCTGGCGATCACCCTCGGATGTCTCAACGGCGTGGCGATCAACACCGCGCACGAACTCGGCCACAAGAAGGAGCACCTGGAGCGCTGGCTGGCGCGCGTCGCGCTCGCGCCGTGCGGCTACGGCCACTTCTTCATCGAGCACAACCGCGGGCACCACGTCCGCGTCGCCACCCCCGAGGACCCCGCGTCCAGCCGCATGGGCGAGTCGTTCTGGAGGTTCTGGCCGCGGACCGTGCGCGGCAGCCTGGTCAGCGGCTGGCGGCTGGAGAGCAGGCGGCTGCGCCGGCAGGGCAGGCACCCGTGGACGCTACGCAACGACGTGTTCAGCGCCTGGGCGATGACGCTGGTGCTGTGGGCGGCGATCGTCGCGCTGTTCGGATGGGAGACGCTGCCGTACCTGCTGATCCAGGCCGTCTTCGCCTTCAGCCTGCTCGAGGCGGTGAACTACCTCGAGCACTACGGCCTGCTGCGCCAGATGCTGCCCAACGGCCGGTACGAGCGCGTCGACCCGCGCCACAGCTGGAACAACAACCACGTGGTGACGAACCTGTTCCTGTACCAGTTGCAGCGCCACAGCGACCACCACGCGAACCCCACCCGCCGCTACCAGGCGCTGCGGCACTTCGACGAGTCACCGCAACTGCCCGCCGGGTATGCCGCGATGATCGTCCTCGCGTACCTGCCGCCGCTGTGGCGGCGCGTCATGGACAAGCGGGTCGTGGCGCACTTCGACGGCGACCTGACGCGCGCGAACCTCGCCCCGCGCGAGCGGGAGCGCATCCTCGCCCGGTACGGCTTGCCCGCCCCGGATGCGAGACTGGCCGGGTGAGGTATCGGTGCCCGGTCTGCGCGTACGAGTACGACGAGCGGGCCGGCGAGCCGCGTGAGGGCTTCGCGCCCGGCACCGCGTGGAGTGAGGTTCCCGATGACTGGTGCTGCCCGGACTGCGGGGTTCGCGAGAAGGTCGACTTCGAAGCGGCGCGGCGCGAGCCGGTCGACTAGCGGCTTCGCGGCGGCCACCCGGGACCTGCTGCACCGCACGGTGCTCGAGGCGGTCGACCGGTCCGTCCGGGCGCAAGGGTGGGCCGCGACGACGATGGCCGACGTCGCCGCCGCCGCGGGGGTCAGCCGGCAGACCCTGTACAACGAGTTCGGCTCGCGGCAGGCCCTCCTGGAGGCATACCTGCGCCGTGAGGTGGACTGCCTGCTGGTCAGCGTCGAGCAGGCGGTGCGCTCGCGTGCCGGCGACGCCCGGGCGGCACTCGAGGCGGCGTTCGGCATCTTCCTCGAACTCGCCCGCGACGAGCCGCTGATCCGGGCGATCGTCGCCGACGCCGAGGGCGGCGAACTGGTGCAGCTGCTGACCTCCCTGGGGCGCGCGCTGGCCGTGGATCGGGTGGGCGCGCTGATCGCCGAGGTCTGGCCGCGGGTGAGTGGCCAGGACGCGGCGCTGCTCACCGACGCCATGGTGCGCCTGGCGATCAGCCACGCACTCGTTCCGGTCGCCGACCCCGGACGGATCGCCCACGAGGTGGTGCGGCTGGTCGGGCCGTTCGTGGACGAGGCGATCGGCAGGCAGTAACGCGCCGCGCCGCGCGTCGTTGTTACCGATGGGTAATGACCGACGCCTCCCCGGGAGACCTCATGCGCCGCAGCCGCGCCGTCCTCGCCTCGTTCGCCGCCGTCGCCACGGCGCTGCCGCTCGCCGTCCTCGGTGGCGCCGCGGCCGGGGCCGGCACCCAGCCGTACACGGTGCGGACGCTGCACTTCGCGGTCACCGTCGGTCCGGCCAACGACCAGCACTGCGACATCGTCGGCGACCTCTACACCCCGTCGGGCGCGTCACCGTCGGCGCGCGTGCCCGCGATCTTGACGACGAACGGCTTCGGCGGCTCGAAGGACGACCAGGCCGGGATCGGCAGGGCGTTCGCGGCCCGCGGGTACGTCGTGCTGTCCTACTCGGGGCTGGGATTCGGCGGGTCCAGCTGCAAGATCACGCTCGACGACCCGGACTACGACGGCAAGGCCGCCCGCCAGCTGATCAGCTTCCTGGGTGGCGCGGACGGCATCGCCTTCGCCGACGCGGCGCACACCCAGCCGGTGGCGGGGCTGGAGGACGTCATCCACGACGCCCGCGACCACGACGGGGTGGCGCAGACCTACGACCCGCGCGTCGGCATGGTCGGCGGCTCGTACGGCGGCGGCATCCAGTTCGCGACGGCGGCGGTCGACCCGCGGCTGGACACCATCGTCCCGTTGATCACCTGGAACGACCTGAGCTACTCGCTGGACCCGAACAACACCGCGCAGACGAGCGGGGTGAGCTCGCCGACGCCCGGCGCGATCAAGCTGGCATGGGGGCTGCTGTTCAGCGCGGACGGCGCGCTCGTGGCCCAGGCCCAGTACCCGCCGCAGCCGACCGACCTGGCCTCCCGGGAGCTGGCGTGTCCGAACTTCGCCGACTTCGTCTGCCCCGCGCTCGCCACCGGCGCCACCCTCGGCTACCTGCTCCCGGACGCGACCGCCGCTCTGCGCCACGCCTCCGTCGTCAGCTTCATGTCGCAGGTGCGCATCCCGACGCTGCTGGTGCAGGGCGAGAACGACACCCTGTTCAACCTCAACGAGGCCGTCGCCACCTACGATGCCCTCAGGGCGCAGCACACCCCGGTCAAGATGATCTGGCAGTCCTGGGGCCACTCGGACTCCACCCCCGCGCCGGGTGAGCTGGACCTGAACAACCCCGATCCCGCGACGCAGTACGAGACGGCACGGATCGCCGACTGGTTCGACCACTACCTCAAGGGCGCGGCGGTCTCGACCGGCCCGGACTTCGCGTACTACCGCGACTGGATCTCCTACTCCGGGATCGCGACGCCCGCCTACGGGACCGCCGCCGCGTTCCCGGTCGGGCGGACCCGATCGCTGTACCTGTCCGGCGACGGCTCGCTCGCGACGAGTCCGGCCGCGGTCACCGCGGGCTCGCTGAGTCTGCTCACCCCGCCCGCCGGGCTGCCGACCAGCATCGACCCGCTCGACGTCATCGGCGGAGAGGTGCCTGCCGGCCTGGACAACACCGACCTGCCCGGAACCGCCGCCACGTGGACGGGGGCGCCGCTGCAGGCACCGGTGGACGTCGCCGGCATCCCGACCCTCGCCCTGCGCGTGTCGGCGCCCACGGCGGCGCTGACCCAGGCGACCGGGCCGAGCGGGGACCTCGTGCTGTTCGTCAGGATCGAGGACGTCGCCCCCACCGGCGCGGTCTCCACCATCCACGGGCTGGTCGCGCCGATCCGGATCCCGGATGTGACCGGCGCGTTCACGGTGCGGCTGCCCGGTATCGTGCACCGGTTCGCTGCCGGCCACTCCATCCGCCTCGTGGTCGCCGGGGGCTCGGTGAACTATCGCGGCGGCCTCACCCCGACCCCGGTCTCCATCGCCGGCGGCATCGGCCAGGTCCTGCAACTACCCGTCGTCGGGTAGGCGCACCGGGCGGGTGGGCCCGCCGGTGAGCCGGGATCGGTGATCGGCCGTAGAGTCTGTCCCGGCGATCCCCGGGAGGCGTGATGCCCGTCGTGGCACGGCAGCAGGCAACGGTGCTCGCCCCTGCGCCCCACCTGGCCGCGGCGCCCGAACCGGAGCCGGCCGGACCGCGGCGGGTCGTACCCGTGTCCCGCCTCGCGACCGCGGTGCAGGCCGGTCCGCCCCGTGCGGACACGACCGTGATCCGGCGCGAGACGCCCACGCAGCTCAGCTCGAAAGACGTGCTCGCCGGCCTGCGCAGCGTGCCCGTCGTCAAGGCGAGACTCGACGAGCGTCTGGCGCAGGGCCCCACCGCCCTGACGCACGTCAAGCGCGCGCTGGAGAACTTCGACCGGCACCTGGCGCTCAAGACCAAGATGAACGCCTTCGTCAACGAGGCGATCCGGATCGCGACCGTGATCGACGCGACCGCCGCGGAACTGGCGCGCGCGGTCAACGACCCGACCCTCAAGTGGCAGATCGCCACCGAGTTGATCGCGGCGTACCGCGCCGAACTGCAGCAGAAGCTGGGCTCGGCGAAGAACCTGGATCGGCAGGCCCAGACCACGAAGGCACTCGACCTCGCCGCGGTCGTGGTCGGCGACGATCCGGTGACCCTGTATGTGAGCGGCAAGGTCAAGATCGGCGACGCGGCGTGGCGGGTGCGCGAGATGGCCGTCAAGGCCGGACTGGGGACTGCCGAGATGATGCGGATCCTCTCGGACCGGTTCCAGATGGAGGTCGGTTCCCACAGCCGGGCCGAGGTCTCGACCGGCCAGCGCAAGGCGGACACGATCGTGCAGGACGACGGGCAGACCGGTACCGGCGGCTTCGACCTCAAGGACCTGATCGGTGAGATCTCGCCGTCGTTCTACGACGAGGTCGTTGCCCCCCGCACGGGCCCGCCGAAGAAGGGTTCGGACGCGCCGCAGTGGGGCCCCGGCGGCCTGGCCATGACTCCTGCGACCATCGCGAAGCTGGCCGACCTGGAGAAGGAGGCGAGCCGGCTCGACCTGCAGTCGAGTTCGTTGTCGTCCCCGCAACTCGCGGCCGAACGCACCAAGAGCGGGGACTCCCTGAGCGCCAAGCAGTCCGAGCACTTCGCCCGGTTGCGCCAGGAGGAGTCGGGCGACGCCGCCGACTACGAGAGCACCGGCACAGCGCCGCGCGACTACGTCGTCGACAAGCTGATGGCCCGCTACGCGATCGCGGACCGGCACAAGGCCGAGACGCTGACCGACGACCTGCTCGGCGCCCTCACGACGGTCCCGCTGACGCTGACCTCCAAGCTCGAGAACCTGTTCAAGGTGCGGGCCGACGCCGCCGCCGAGCCCCACTACGGCTCGGCCTACAAGTCCGAACCCGCGCTCATGCAGCAGGAGGTCGACCTGAGCGCGCTGGTCGGCAAGGCGGCGCGCGGCACCAAGGCGATGTCGATCGGCAGGCCGGATGCCGGGTTCGCCCGCAGCCGTGGCGAGAACTACCTGCGCTGGCGCCGGGACAAGGACGAGCGCGAGACCGGCTACCACGGGCTCGGCGCCGACGACCTACCGGTCTTCGCGGCCGTCAACCCCAACTTCACCGAGACGATGGGCGGCAACGCCAATCTCGCGACCTGGGACAGCCGGACGCAGCAGTACACCGGCACGACCTACGGGGAGAACTACTACGGCGACATGCACATGTTGCTCAAGGACAGCGTCCGGCCGCGCTCCACCTTCATCGCGCGGGGCAAGAAGAGCATCGACGGACGCCGCATCGAACGCACCGACCTCACCTTCTTGCTGGCGGACATGCTGCGCATGTTCATGTTCGACTACGTCGATGCCATGGTCGCCGCGCTGCACAAGCCGGACACGGTCGTGCTGACGAACATGGACGCCGAGGTCCACGTGTACGGCGGCCTGGACATCGCCACGGACGTGCAGGCGATCTACCTGTCGCCGGCCGCCTTCGCCGCCACCGACGGCGCGGCGGCGCGCTGCAAGGCGTTCGCGAAGCAGCACTCGATCAAGGTCGAGGACATCGGGACGATGCCCGCCACCTACGACATCACCGCCCGGCAGGGGGTGCAGGGCGGGATCGACCTGAAGGGCGTCGTGTGACGGTCGCGCACGCTCACGGGGCGGACGGGTCGCCCGCATCCTGGTCGTGCGGCGGCGTGTCGGCCCCCGGCGGATGGGCCTCGGGTGTTCCGTCGGCCTCCGGCAGCAGTTCGGTGAGCGCCGCCCCCTCGTACCGGCGGAACTTGCGGGTGCCGCGGTTGCGGTCCAGCACCGCGACCTCGAGCTGGCCGGCCGGGAGCGAGCGCGGTGCGCCGTTGCTGCCGCCGACGGAGGACAGGGCGCCGACGCACGCGGCCAGCGCCTCGCGCAGGCCGGCGCCGGCCGCGAAGCGCTCCTTCATGTTGTTCGTGATGGCCTCGGTCTGGCCTCCCCCCATGGCCAGGAAGTCCGGCTCGTCGACGATCGTGCCGTCGTAGGAGATGCGGTAGAGCTGGTCCTCGTCGGCCGTCTCCCCCACCTCGGCGACGCAGATCTCGACCTCGAACGGCTTCTGCTGCTCGGTGAAGATCGCGCCGAGCGTCTGGGCGTAGGCATTGGCCAGTGCCCGCGCCGTGACGTCCCGGCGGTCGTAGGAGTAGCCGCGCAGATCCGCCAGCCGCACGCCGGCGACGCGCAGGTTCTCGTACTCGTTGTACTTGCCGACCGCCGCGAAGCCGATGCGGTCGTAGATCTCGCTGACCTTGTGCAACGCGAAGCTGGCGTTCTCGGCGACGAACAGCACGCCGTCGGCGTACGTGGTGACGATGACGCTGCGGCCGCGGGCGATGCCCTTGCGGGCGTACTCGGAGCGGTCGCGCATGATCTGCTCGGCCGAGGCGTAGAACGGCATGGACATGGCGGCTCCCCTCAGCTGCCCGGGTGTTCGGTGCGGTCGGCGATGATGTCGGTCACGATGCCGGCCAGTTCGTCGTCACCGACCCGTTCGGTCCCGGCCGCCGTCGCCACCATCACCACCGGGTAGATGCCGCGGCTCACGTCCGGCCCGCCGGTCGCGGAGTCGTCGTCGGCCGCGTCGTACAGCGCCTCCACGACGACGCGGATCACCCCGGCGCGGTCCAGCTCCGGCCGCCAGCGCTTCTTGAGCGAGCCCTTCGCGAACAGCGACCCACTGCCCACGCTGTGGTAGTGCTGCTCGGGGTACCGGCCACCGGTGACGTCGTAGCTGTAGATCTTGGCGACGCGTTCGCCGGCCCGGTCGCTGACCTCGACGCCGGCGAACAGCGGGACGACCGCCAGCCCCTGCATGGCCTGGCCGAGGTTGCCGCGGATCATGCTGCCGAGCCGGTTGGCCTTGCCGTCCAGCGTGAGCTGGGTGCCCTCGATCTTCTCGTAGTGCTCGAGTTCGACCTGGTACAGCCGCACGATCTCGATGGCCAGCCCCGCGGTTCCGGCGATGCCGATCAGCGTGTAGTCGTCGGCGGCGTACACCTTCTCGATGTCGCGCTGGGCGATGAGGTTTCCGGCCGTGGCGCGGCGGTCGCCCGCCATGACCACGCCGCCGGCGAACAGCGCCGCGACGATCGTGGTGCCGTGCGGTGCCTGCGGGCCCGGGTGGGTGGCGCCCGGCAGCAGGCCCGGCGCGGCCGAGGAGAGGAAGTCGGTGAAGGACGACGACCCGGGCTCGGTGGCGTAGCGCAGCAGGCCGGGGTCGAAGGCGCCGCGAGGATTGCTCACCGGCCGACCCTACCCAGCGTGCTCACGCAGCCGGCCTATTGACCCCCTTTTTGGACGAACGCCCGGACGAAGTCCTCCGCATTGGTCTCCAGGACGTCGTCGATCTCGTCCAGGATCGCGTCGACGTCCTCGGTCAGCTTCTCGTGCCGCTCGGTGACGTCCGTGGCGGTTTCGGCGGTCTCGTCGGTCTCGTCGTCGTGCTGGCGCTGCGGGCGGGTCTGGCCACTGTCGTGGGTGGGCATCGCGCTCCCCTCTCGGTCGCTCCTGGTGCCTGTTCTCGACCCTAGCTCGCCGCACCGACGGTGACCCGCTGTCGTCGCCCGACCGTAACCTGCCGGACATGGCCTTCCCCACCGCGATCAGCCTCGTGACGCTCGGCGTGCGCAGCGTCCCGGCCGCATCCGCCTTCTACGAGCGACTCGGCTTCACCCGCTCCTGCGCCTCGGTCGAGGGCGAGGTCAGCTTCCTGCGCACCCCCGGCGTCGTGCTGGCGCTGTGGGGCGAGGCCGACCTCGCCGCCGACGCCCGCCAGGAGCCGCGGCGCAGCGGATTCCGCGGCGTGGCGCTGGCCCTCAACGTGGCATCCGGGGTCGACGTCGACCGGGCCCTGGCCGCTGCCGCGGCCGCGGGGGCGAGCATCGCCAGGCCGGGTACGGCCACCGACTGGGGCGGCTACTCCGGCTACTTCGCCGACCTCGACGGGCACCTGTGGGAGGTCGCCCACAATCCGTTCTGGCCGCTGGACGAGCGCGGCCTCCCCACGCTGCCGGACTGACCCGGGTCAGCCGCCCGCGCCGACGTTCAGCGCGTGGGTCGCGAGCGAACCGCCGTCGGCGACGAACTCCGAACCGGTCGAGTAGGACGAGCGGTCGCCGGCCAGGAACAGCACGAGTTCGGCGATCTCCTCGGCGCGACCGATGCGCTGCAGCGCCAGCTTCCTCGTCACCGGCGACAGGTCCACCTCGTGCCCGCCGATCGCGTCCTGCACCATCTTGGTGTCGATCATTCCGGGGTGCACCGAGTTGACCCGGATCCCGCGCGGGCCGAGTTCCAGGGCGGCGACCTTCGTCATGCCGCGGATGGCGAACTTGCTCGCGGTGTAGGCGATCACGTACGGCATGCCGGCGATGCCCTCGACCGACGACAGGTTCACGATCGAAGCGCCGGGCCCCATGACCCGGGCGGCGGCCCGCATGCCCAGGAAGGTGCCGACCTGGTTGACGCGGATCACCCGCTCGTAGTCGGCCAGGGTGGTGTCCACCAGCGCCGAGAAGTGCAGCACGCCCGCGTTGTTCACCAGGACGTCCAGCGCGCCGAGGTCGGCGACCGTCTCGGCGACCAGCTCGTCCCAGCCGGACTCGGACGAGACGTCCAGGTGCCGGTACCGCGCCGACGCCCCCAGCGCCGCGACACACGCGGCGCCTTCGTCGTCCAGCAGGTCCGCGACGACCACGCGCGCGCCCTCCTCGACGAACCGGCGCGCCGCTGCCGCACCCTGCCCGCGCGCCGCGCCGGTGATGATCGCGACCTTGCCGTCGAGTTCCATCAGCTTCCCGTCGGCCGGCAGATCCGGCAGGTCGTCAGGCCGATCTCGGCACCGGTGAGGGTGCGCAGGTCGTCCCGGTGCGCGATCAACTGGCAGTCACGCCGGTGCACCGTCGTCCCGCTCCCGGCGAGCACCGGCACGGCACCGGCGTCCGCGAGCGAGCCCTGCGTGGCGTCCGGGGCGAGCGCCGACTGCCGCGAGACCAGATCCGCCAGCACCAGCATCGTGTCCGCCAGCCGGCGGGCGCTGTCCCGCTGGTCGAGGCCGATCTTGGCCAGCCAGGCGCCGAAGTAGAGGAACCCGCCGAGGAAGACCAGCCCGAGTCCCAGGATCCCGCCGCTGATCAGGTAGGTCGTCTGGTCGTACGCGTAGTGCGCGTGGGCGGTGCCGTACCAGCCCAGGCAGATCGCCACGATGCCCAGCGGCATCAGCACCGCGCCGACGGTGAACGGCACCAGTTGCAGCG
>SCQZ01000286.1 GCA_004299665.1 Jatrophihabitans sp. | reverse complement strand
CGAGGTCCTCGACCTCGCGGACGCGATGAAGGCCGACGCTGAAGCTGACCCTCGTCCGGGTGGACGGCTTGTCGAAGATCACCGCTACGGCCCGCGGGCCGATCAGCGGCCGGTGCCGGTGGCGGTCGGCCTTCATCGCGTCCGCGAGGTCGAGGACCTCGGTCAGTTCGTCCGGGCGCAGGTCGTCGTCACGCAGGAAATGGCGGGGCATCAGCCCACCTCGTCGAGCGCGGCCTGCAGGCGCGGCAGTGCGTCGTCGACGTCCGCCTCGGTGAGGATCAGCGGCGGTGCGAGACGGATCGCGTTCGGCTTGACCGCGTTCACCAGCAGGCCGCGCGCCCGGGCCGCGGCCTCCACCGCGCCGGCGGCGTCCGTTGTGAGAGCGACCGCGCGCCACAGCCCGACACCGCGGTTACCCGCGACCAGCGGCCCGGACAGCGCGTCGAGGCCGTGGGCGAGGTGCTCACCCACCCGCTTCACGCTGTCCAGCAGGTGCTCGGCCTCGATGGTGTCGATCACCGCCAGCGCGGCGGCGCAGGAGACGGGGTTGCCGCCGAACGTGCTGCCGTGGTCGCCGGGCGCGAACAGCTCCCCGGCCGCGCCGACGCCGAGGCACGCCCCGATCGGCAGCCCGCCGCCGAGGCCCTTCGCGAGCGTGAGGACGTCCGGCCGGACACCCTCGGCGAGGCCGGCGAACCAGTGCCCGGTACGGCCGATGCCGCTCTGCACCTCGTCGAGGACCAGCAACGCACCGACCTGGTCGCACCGTTCCCGCGCCGCGCGCAGGTAGCCGACCGGCGCCGGGACGACGCCGCCCTCGCCGAGTCCGGGTTCGAGGAACAGGGCCGCGGTGCGGGGGCCGACCGCGCGGTGCAGCGCGTCCGCGTCGCCGTACTCCACGAACGTGACCGGGCCCGGGAGCGGCTCGAACGGCGTGCGCTTCGCGGGGTTGCCGGTGATCGACAACGAACCGAGTGTCCGCCCGTGGAAGCCGTTCACGGCGGCGACGATCTCGGTCCGCCCGTCGCGCGCGCCGTGCCTGCGCGACAGCTTGATCGCGCACTCGTTCGCCTCGGCGCCGCTGTTGGCGAAGAAGACGCGGGCCGGCAGGCCGAGCAGGCCGACCAGCCGCTCGGCGAGCGCGACGCCCGGCTCGTGCAGGTACAGGTTCGAGGTGTGCGCCACCTTTGCCACCTGCTCGCTCACGGCACGCACGATCGCCGGGTGTGCGTGGCCCAGCGCGGACACGGCGATGCCGCCCACGAGGTCGAGGTAGGCGTTCCCGTCGGGATCGAACAGCCACACCCCCTTCCCGGATGCGACGGCGAGCGGCGGCGTGCCGTAGTTCGGCATCATGACCGCCTCCCAGCGACCGGCGAGAGAGGTCGTCATCGTTCCTCCTTGTTGCTCGGGAGCACCATCGTGCCGATGCCCTCGCTGGTGAAGACCTCGAGCAGCAGCGCGTGCGGGACGCGGCCGTCGAGCACGTGCGCGCGGGGCACGCCGCCGCGGACCGCGCGCAGGCAGGCCTCCATCTTGGGCAGCATCCCGCTGGACAGCCTCGGCAGCAGCGCGGCGAGCTCGTCCGCGTCGATCTGGCTGACGATCTGCGCACTGCGCGGCCAGTCCGGGTAGAGGCCCTCGACGTCGGTGAGCATGACGAGCTTCTCGGCACCCAGTCCGACCGCGATCGCGGCGGCGGCGGTGTCGGCGTTGACGTTGTAGAACAGTTGGTCCGCACCCCGGGCCACCGTCGCGATCACCGGGATCTTGCCGGCGTCGAGCAGCGCGTCGACCACTGTCGGGTCGACCTCCACGACGTCGCCGACCTGCCCGATGTCCACGGAGGCGCCGTCGACCGTCGCGTAGCGCTTCTCGGCGGTGAGCAGGCCGCCGTCCTCGCCGGAGAGCCCGACGGCGAACGGTCCGTGATCGTTGAGCAGGTTCACGATGTCGCCGTTCACCTGGCCGGTGAGCACCATCCGCACCACGGTCATCGCCTCGTCGGTGGTGACCCGCAACCCCCCGCGGAACTCGGACACCAGCCCCTGTTTGGCGAACTGCGCGGTGATCTGCGGGCCGCCCCCGTGGACCACGACCGGGCGCAGGCCCGCGAAGCGCAAGAAGACGATGTCCTCGGCGAAGGCGCGCTGCAGTTCCGGGCTGGTCATGGCGTTTCCGCCGTACTTGACCACGACGATCTTGCCGTGGAACACGCGCAGCCAGGGCAGCGCGTCCACCAGGACCGCGGCCTTCTCCAGCGCCTGCTCGCGACCGACCGGTGCGGTCCGCACCGACCGCCCTGCCGGGTGCCCCGCGTTCGCCACGCTCGGTGTCACGTCGCGTACGCCGAGTTCTCCTCGACGTACGCGTGCGACAGGTCCGTGGTCCAGACCGTCGCCGCGGCGTCGCCGGCATGCAGGTCGATCGCGATGGTGACCTCGCGCCCGGCCAGGTCCACCAGCGCGCGGTCCTCCCCCGCGGCGCCTGCGCGACAGACCGGCACGCCGTTCATCGCGACGTCCAGGTCGTCGGGCTCGAAAGCCGCACGGGTCGTGCCGACCGCCGCGAGCACGCGGCCCCAGTTCGGGTCGTTGCCGAACAGCGCGCACTTGAGCAGGTTGTTGCGCGCGACCGCGCGCCCCACCTCGACGGCGTCCGTCTCGCACGCCGCGCCCCGCACGTCGATGCGGACCTGCTTGGTCGCCCCCTCGGCGTCCGCGATCAACTGGCCGGCCAGGTCCGCGCAGACCTCGGTGAGCGCCGACCGGAACTCGTCCGGGGACGGGCTGACCCCGCCCGCGCCGCTGGCCAGCAGCAACACCGTGTCGTTGGTCGACATGCAGCCGTCGGCGTCGATGCGGTCGAAGCTGACGGCGCTCGCCGCCCGCAGTGCCTGGTCGGCGGTGAACTCGTCGAGCACGGCGTCGGTGGTGATCACGCACAGCATCGTCGCGAGGGAGGGGGCCAGCATGCCCGCGCCCTTGGCCATGCCCCCGATCGTCCAGCCGCCGCGGGTGACCGCCGACTGCTTGGCGACGGTGTCGGTGGTGCGGATCGCCTCCGCCGCGGCACCGCCGCCGGCCGCGGACAGCGCCGCCACCGCGGCGTCGACCCCGGCGAGCAGGCGCGGCAGCGGCAACCGGTCGCCGATCAGCCCCGTCGAGCAAACGGCGACCTCGCCGGCCCCGACGCCCAGCAGCGCCGCGACGCGTTCCGCGGTGCGGTGGGTGTCCGCGAAGCCGTCCGGTCCGGTGCAGGCGTTGGCCCCGCCCGAGTTCAGCACGACGGCGCGCAGCCCGCCACCCCCGGCCAGCACCTGACGGCTCCACAGGACCGGCGCCGCCTGGACCCGGTTGGTGGTGAACACGCCCGCGGCGACGACCGAGGGCCCGTCGTTGACGACGAGCGCGACGTCCGGGCCGCCGGTGGACTTCAGCCCTGCCGCCACCCCGGCGGCGCGGAACCCGCGCGCGGCGGTGACGCTCACGGCGCCGTCCCGTCGATCGCCAGGCCGGTCGTCTCGTCGAGCCCGAGCATCAGGTTGGCGTTCTGGACCGCCTGCCCGGCGGCGCCCTTGCCGAGGTTGTCGATGGCGCAGGTGACGATGATGCGGCCGGAGTCGACGTCGATCGCGGCCTGCAGGTGTGCCGAGTTCGACCCCGCCGTGGCGGCCGTGCGCGGTTGCTGCCCGGGCGGCAGGAGATGGACGAAGGACTCGCCGTCGTACGCCGCCGCCAGCGCCTCGCGCACGTCCTCGAGGGACACCGCGCCGGCCGGGCGGGCGGTCACGGTCGCCAGGATGCCGCGCGGCATCGGCGCCAGCACCGGGGTCAGCGACAGCGACCGCGCGCCGGTCGCCTCCTTGATCTCGGGTACGTGCTGGTGCGCGCCCACCTTGTAACCGGTCAGGTCGCCCATGACCTCGCTGGCCAGCAGGCTCGCCTTCGCGGCGCGGCCGGCACCGGAGGTCCCGCTCGCGGCCACCACGACGACGTCGTCCGGATCGGCGAGGCCGGCGGCGATCAGTGGCGCGAGCGCCAGTGTCACCGCCACCGCGTAGCAGCCGGTGTTGGCCACCCGCCCGGCCGCCGCGATCACGGCGCGGCGGCCTGGCAGTTCGGGCAGGCCGTAGATCCAGGTCCCGGGGTGCGGGCCGCCGTAGTAGCGCTCGTAGGCGGCCGCATCGGCCAACCGGTGGTCCGCCCCCAGGTCCACGACCCGCTGGTGGTCGGGCAGCGCCGCGGCGAACGGCCCCGAAGCACCGTGCGGCAGGGCGAGGAACACCACCTCGGCGCCGGCCACCGCCTCGGGCACGGTCGGGGCGAGCACCAGGTCCGCGACCGAGCGCAGGTTGGGGCTCAGTTCCCCCACGCGCGTCCCGGCGCTGCCGTGCCCGGTTGCGGTGACCACCTCGAACGCCGGATGGGCGGCGCACAGCCGGAGCACCTCGGCTCCGGCGTACCCGCTCGCCCCGACCACTGCCACGCGATAGGCCATGCGCAGCATTATGCAGCATCATGCAAACCTATGCACGCGGGGGTCGGCGCGGAGCCCCGACGACGGCGCGCAGCACCGCCTCCAGGGTGACCATGCCCAGGCTCTGCCGGCCGCGCCGTACGCGGGCCAGGTGCGTCCCGGACCGGCGCATCGCGCCCAGCACGCCGGCCACGGGCGCGTCCTCGGCGACCGTCACCATCTCGCGCCGCAACCGTGCGGGCAGCGGGTCGTCGGCCTCCTCGTCGGGGACCGCCAGCACGTCCTTGGCGTGGATGTAGCCGGTGAGGTCGTCCCCGGCGCGCACCGGGAACCGGGACAGCCCCGTCTCGGCGACCAGCCGCTCGACCTCGCGGGCGGTGACGCCGGCGCCGACGGTCACGATGGCCCCCAGCGGCGTCAGCAGGTCCGCCGCGGTCGTCGCCTCGATCCGCAAGGCTGCCTGCAACCGGCGGTGCTCCTCGCGGTCCAGCAGCCCCTCGGCGGCCGACTCGGACACCAGGTCGCCGAGTTCGGTGGCGGTGTAGGCCCCGGCGCGCTCGCCCCGGGCCGAGACACCGGTGAGGCGCACGATCCCGTCGGCAAGCGCGCCGACGGCGATCAGCACCGGACGCGTCGCGCGCACCCACGCCGCCATCGGCGGGCCGAGCGCGAGCGCGGCGCGCACCGGGTCGGCGAGCGCGAGGTTCTTCGGTACCATCTCGCCGAGCACCATGTGGCAGAAGGAGACGAACGCCAGCGCCAGCACGAACGCCACCGGGTGCAGCAGCGAACCGGCCAACCCGGACGGACGCAGCAGGTCGCGCAGCACAGCGGCGAACGCGGGCTCGGCCACCGCGCCCAGCCCCAGCGAGCACGCCGCGATCCCGAGTTGCGAGCCGGCCAGCATACGGGGCAGCGCGCGCACCTGTGCCAGGGTCACGCGCGCGGCGCGGCGACGGTCGGCCAGCGGTTCGAGTTGATCGCGACGGGCGCTGATCAGGGCGAACTGGGCGCCGACGAAGAACGCGTTCCCGAGCAGGAACACGGC
>SCQZ01000285.1 GCA_004299665.1 Jatrophihabitans sp. | reverse complement strand
GTCCCCGGCGGGCCGTGCGGGTACCTCGACCGGCACGTTCGTCGTCGGCGCGCCGCCCGGCCGCCCGATCGCGCCCCTGGCCGGTGGCGTGTCGCTGGCGGCGGTGGGGGCGGCGGCGCTGGCCCTGCTGCTGCGGCTGCGCGGCCGTGCCGGCACCACCGCGGCGGCCGCGGTCACGCAGGACCGGCCGGAGCCGCCCCCGCCCCTGCCGCCACCCGAGCCGGTGCCGTGAGCGCCCTGAGCGCCCTGCCCGAACGGCGGGTCGCGACCTGGTGGCGGCGGCGGCGCTTCTCGGTCGCCGTCGGCGTCGCGATCGCCGTGCTGCTGGCCGGTGTGGCCTACCTCCTGGACGGCGTGGACGTCGGCGCGGACTCGCCGAGCAGCACCGTCTCGGTCTACCTGCAGGCGCTGGCGAGCGGGGACGCCACGACCGCTCTCGCCACCGGCACGGCGCCGGCGGACCGCTCACTGCTGACCGATGACGTCCTCGCGCAGCAGCGCAAGCTGGCGCCCATCTCGCAGATCCAGGTCCTCGGCACCGAGGAGGGTGCCTACGGCGCGGTGGTGCACGTCTCCTACCGCGTCGGCTCGCGCCGGGTGAGCGACCACTTCAACGTAACCCGGGTCGGCGGCTCCTGGAAGATGGCGGCCGTCGCGGTCGACGTCGAGGTGAACGGCGGGACGGCCCCGCCGAACCTGAACGTGTTCGGCGTGTCGGTGGCCTCGGCCGAGGACGTGTACCTGTTCCCGGGTGCCGTGCGGTTCGGCTCCTCCGATCCGGACCTGTCCTTCGTCCCGTCGACGGCGGTGTTCACGACCCCGGACGTCCCGACGCTGATCACCCTGGGCACCGCGTTGACGGCGCGCGGCAAGCAGAGCGGCACGACCGCGATCACCGACGTGCTGGACGCGTGCGCGACGGCGTCGCTGGCTCCCGCGGGTTGCCCGCAGAGCGCGCCGGCGCCGGCGGGGGCGGTCGCCGGCTCGTGGCAGTGGTCGATCGTGTCCGTCGCCGCCGCCGCCTTCACCCCCGTCCCGCGCACGACGCTGCGCTTCACGGTGACGGCGACGGTCAACTGGGAACTGAACTACCAGGTGCTCGCAAACGGCCAGCCGACGCCGGCGTCCGTACCGGTGAGCACCCCGGTCCACGGCACGCTGGACTACGGGACGAGCCCGGTCACCTTCACGCGGTGAGGCAGGATCACCCGTCCTGGGCGCGGGCGGCGCGGTTGAGCGCGCTGACGACGCCGCGCAGCGACGCCTGCACGATCGACTCGCTGATCCCGACGCCCCAGTACACCTCGTCGCCGACCTCGATCTCCAGGTAGGCCGCGGCCTCGGCGTCGCGCCCGGCGGTGAGCGCGTGCTCGGCGTAGTCCAGGACCCGCACGTTCACCCCGCCGAGCCCCAGGTCGACCGCGGACAGCGCGTCGCAGAACGCCGCGATCGGGCCGTTGCCGACGCCGGTGAGGGTGTGCTCGACGCCGGCCGCGCGTACGACGGTCGTGATGCGCTCGATGCCGTCGTCGCTGGTGGAGCTGAACTTGACCAGTTCGAACGCGCCGGGGGCCAGGTACTCGCGGGCGAAGATGTCGTACATGAGCGGGGCGTCCACCTCGCCGCCCTCGCCGTCGGTGTGGCGCTGGATGACGTGGCTGAACTCGATCTGCAGCCGCCGCGGCAGGTCGAGGTGGTGGTCCACCTTCATGATGTAGGCGACGCCGCCCTTGCCGGACTGGGAGTTGACGCGGATCACCGCCTCGTACGAGCGGCCCACGTCCTTCGGGTCGATCGGCAGGTACGGCATGTCCCACGGCAGTTCGCGCGGGCTGGCGCCGGTCTGCCGCGCGGTGCGCTCCAGGTCCTCGAAGCCCTTCTTGATCGCGTCCTGGTGCGACCCGCTGAACGAGGTGTAGACGAGGTCACCGGCGTAGGGGTGCCGCTCGTGCACGTCGATGCGGTTGCAGTACTCGGCGGTGCGGCGGATCTCGTCGATGTCCGAGAAGTCGATCATCGGGTCGATGCCCTGGGCGTACAGGTTCAGTCCGAGCGTCACCAGGTCGACGTTCCCGCTGCGCTCGCCGTTGCCGAACAGCGTCCCCTCGATGCGCTGCGCGCCGGCCAGCACGGCCAGCTCGGCGTCCGCGGTCGCGGTGCCGCGGTCGTTGTGCGTGTGCACGGACAGGCAGACGAAGTCCCGCCGGGACAGGTGCCGGCTCATCCACTCGATCTGGTCGGCGTAGACGTTGGGCGTCGAGCGCTCGACCGTGCACGGCAGGTTCAGCACGATCTCCCGCTCGGCGCTGGGCTGCCAGACGTCCATGACGCCCTCGCAGATCTCCAGGCTGAAGTCGAGTTCGGTGTCCATGAAGATCTCGGGGGAGTACTCCAGCCCGAACTCGGTGCCGGCCAGGTGGATGTCGGCGTACTTCATCACGGCCTGGATGC
>SCQZ01000284.1 GCA_004299665.1 Jatrophihabitans sp. | reverse complement strand
AGTTCACGGCGTGGAAGAGCGCCTGCCAGAAGGCATGCCGTTCACCGATGACGTTCCTGTTCACGCACGACTTCGGGGCCGGACCGGTCGCCGCCTTCCGCGCGGGCGTGTCGCACGGGCTGTACTGCCTCGGATGCTGCTGGGCGCTGATGAGCGTGCTGTTCGTCGTAGGGCTGATGAACCTCGCCTGGATGGCCACCATCACCGTCGTCTTCGTGATCGAGAAGCACTGGCGCCGCGGGCTGGTGGCGGCGCGCATCATCGGCTCCGGAATCGTGCTCCTGGGATGCGCGATCATCTTCCACCCGCTGCTGCTCCAGACGCTCGCCAGCTGAAACCCACCCGCGCACCCGCGGGCGCGTTTCCCGTCGCTTCCCCCGTCGCGTTACCTTCCCGCTGGGCTCTACGCTTCCGACGGGGAGGGGAGCTGACGTGACGCACATGCGCATCCAGCTGCTGGGCGGGTTCCAGGTGTCCGTCGACGGAACGCCCGTCGACGCCGCAGCGTGGCGACGCAAGAAGCCCGCCGCCGTCCTCAAGTTCCTTTCCGTCGCGCCGGGGCACCGCCTGCACCGCGAGCAACTACAGGACAGCCTGTGGCCCGAGCTTGCTCCTGATGCGGCCGGCGCGAACCTGCGTAAGGCCGTGTTCCTGGCTCGCCGGGCACTGGCCGGGGTGGGCGGTGAGCACGTGCTGTCCTCGGACATCGACTCCGTCTGGCTGCCGCGCGACGGCGTGGACATCGACGTGAACCAATTCCGCGATGCGGTGAGCAGGGCACGGCGCACCGCTGACGTCGAGGAATATCAGCGCGCTGTCGGCCTGTACGCCGGCGAGCTCCTGCCAGAGGATCGCTACGAGGACTGGACCGAGGCACTGCGTGACGAGCTGCGCCTCGAGTACGTCGCGGCTCTGGAGGAGCTGTGCGGGCTGCTCGGGTCACGGGGCGAGCTCGCGACGGCGATCGATGTCGCACGCATGGCCGTCGTGGCCGAGCCGCTGCGGGAGGCGAACAGCGTCGCGTTGATCCGCCTGCTCGCCCTTGCCGGACGGCGCGGGGAGGCGCTGCGGGCCTTCGAGTACCTGCGAACGGTGCTGGACACCGAGCTTGGCACCGCGCCGGGACCGGCCGCACAGCGTTTGTTCGAGGAGATCCGCTCCGGGCAGGTGCTCGACGCCGAGCTGGCCGCGGGCGAGTGGGAGCGTGTCGGCGACCTGCGCATGCTGGCTGGCGACGCGATGGGAGCGGCGAGCGCGTTCGAGTCCGCTCGCGCCGCCGTGAATGAACCCGCTGTCGTCCGCTTGGAACGCAAGATCGCCGACGCTTGGCTGATGGGTCACCGGCCCGACCTGGCCCGCAGGCATCTCGAGGACGCCGAGCGGCACCTCGACGGCGGTCCCGAGCAGGCGCGCCTGCTGCGCAGCCGGGCGAATCATGCGTGGGAGACGGGCGACATCCCGGCGGCGAAGGCGTATGCCGAGCAGGCACGCGAGGTCGCGTTCGCCGTCGGTTCGCCCGAGGACGTCGCCGCCGCGAACGAGGCGATGGCGATCGTCTGGCACTTCACCGGGGCATGGCGTGAGGGGTTCGCCGCCGAACTCGAGGTCCTTGCCGGCGACGCGGCGAACGCGGACGTCTTGTCACGTGTCCTGGACATCCATCACTGCATCGGGCAGTACCACCTCTACGGCGACGGCCTGTCCGACTCGGTCGAGGACTACGCGCGCCGCATCATCGCGCGTGCCGAGCAGGTCGGCGCCGCTCGTGCCGCAGCGTTCGCCTGGTGTCTGCTCGGCGAGTCGTTGCTTCTGCAATCGCGGTGGGACGAGGCGGCGGCCTGCCTGGAAGCCAGCTGCGACCTGCACGCGGGATTCGGGTCGAAGTCCGGTGGCCTGCCGTGGCAGCGCCGCGCCGAACTGGCCGTGTGCGTCGGCGCGTTCGACGACGCGTCGGCCGCACTGCGGCGCGCGACCGCGATCGCGACGGTGTCACCGATGGCCTGCCATCTGTGGGGGCGGATCTATGCCACCCGCGCCTTCATGGCGCTCGAGCAGGGCGATCCGGCGGGCGCGGTGTCGGCGGTGCGCGCTGCTGCGGCGGCGGCCGCGCGGTACGGCGACTGTCAGTCGTGCAGCGCGCTACTCAACCCCGTCGCTGCCGAGGCGTTCGCCTCGATGGGCGACGCTGCGAACGCGGCCGTGTACGCGGCGGCCGCCGCGCAGGTAGGCCGGCTGTTCGCCAGCTCGGCATGGTCGGCGATGGCCGAGTCCGGAGCCGGTGCCGCGGCGTTCGCTGCCGGCGATGGGGCACGGGCTTCGGCCCGATTCGAGGCGGCAGCTGCGCTGTACCACCGAGCCGGGCAACCCTTCTGGGCCGAGCGCGCCATGCGGGCAAGCGGGGGGAACGGACAGGGAACGCCGCGCTCCTACGTTCGCCGTCGACAGCTCCCTTCGAGACAGGAGTAGGCGATGAGCGAACTGATCACGGCCGGCATCTGGCTGGTCAAGGAAGGCGAGGAAGAGGCGTTTGTCCGGGCGTGGACCGGATTCGCGACGTGGGCCGCGACGATGCCCGGCGCGACGACGCTGCGGCTGGGACGCGATCGAGGCAACCCGTCGCGCTTCGTCAGCTTCGCGCCGTGGGACGACGGCGCAGCGGCGCACGCCTGGAAGGCGCAGCCGGAGTTCCGCGAGCGCATGGCCCGCGTACAGCAACACGTCGCGGGCTTCGAGCCGATCGAACTCGACGCGTTGGCCGCCCCGTCGGCCGCTGCTACGGTGGCGTGAGCCATGGCACTTCGACTCGGGGCCATTGCGCCTGACTTCACCGCCGCGACGACAGAGGGAACGATCACCTTCCACGACTGGATCGGTGACTCCTGGGCGATGCTCTTCTCCCACCCCAAGGACTTCACGCCGATCTGCACCACCGAACTGGGGCGGCTCGCCAAGCTCAAAGCCGAGTTCGACCGGCGCGGCGTCAAGCTCATCGGCCTGTCCGTCGACCCGCTGCACGCGCACGCGAAGTGGGCCGACGACATCGAGGAAACACAGGGCGCACGCCCGAACTACCCGATGATCGCCGACACGGACCTGCGGGTGTCGATGCTGTACGGCATGCTGCCCGCCGACTCCGAGGGCGACCATGACGGGCGCACGGCGGTCGACAACCAGACCGTTCGCAACGTGTTCATCATCGGCCCCGACAAGAAGGTCAAGCTCGTTCTCGTCTACCCGATGACGACGGGCCGCAACTTCGACGAGGTGCTGCGCTGCATCGACTCGCTGCAGTTGACCGCATCGCACAAGGTCGCCACACCGTGCGACTGGCGGCCGGGGCAGGACGTCGTGATCGTCGGCTCGGTGGACAATGACCAGGCCAAGGAGTTGTTCGGCACCTGGACCGAGCCGAAGCCCTACATCCGCATCGTGCCGCAGCCGGCGTGACCGTCGCGTATCAGCGAGGAGAGAATCCCCATGTCAGCTGCACACACGTCCGGTGCGCGCCCGCGGATCGTCGTTCTCGGTGCGGGCTTCGGTGGGCTCGAGGTGACCGCGCTGCTCGCCGAGCGGCTCGGCGAGCAGGTGGACGTGACCCTGGTCGACCGGCGCGAGGGCTTCACGTTCGGCTTCTCGAAGCTGGACGTGATGTTCGGACGCGCGTCACCGGCACACGTGCTGCACCCGTACCGCGACATCGTCAAACCCGGTGTACGGGTCGTGCGCGACGAAGTGCGCGCTATCGATCCCGTTCGCAGGCGCGTCACGATCGACTCCGGTGAACTCGACGCGGACATCCTCGTCCTTGCTCTGGGCGCGAACCTTCACCCCGAAGAGACACCTGGCCTGCTCGCCGGCGGCTATGAGTTCTACACCGAGCCGGGCGCGTACGCCGCCGGGGACGCGATCGCGGCATTCGGCGGCGGACGGGTCGTCGTGGGCGTGACCTCGACCCCGTTCAAGTGCCCACCCGCGCCGAGCGAAACGGTGCTCCTGACCCACGACTACCTCGTCTCGCGCGGCATCCGCGACCGGTCGTCCATCTCGCTGGTCATGCCGCTGCCGTCCCCGGTCCCGCCGTCACCAGATGCCTCGCGCGCCCTACTCACCGCGTTCGCCGAGCGCGGCATCGAATGGCGACCGGGCTGCCTCGTGCAGGCACTCGATCCCGATCGACGGGTAGCGGTCTGCGCCGACGGCACGCAGATCCCGTACGACCTGTTCCTGGGTGTCCCGACCCACCGCGCGCCGGCCGTCGTCCTCGAATCCGGTCTTACCGTCGACGGCTGGGTGCCCGTCGACCCATTGACCTTGCAGACCCGGTTCCCCGGCGTCTATGCGGTTGGAGACGTCACGAGCGTGGGCACGCCCAAAGCAGGCGTGTTCGCCGAGCGACAGGCCATGGTCGTCGCCGAACGCATCATCGCGTCGGTGCAGCACGCGGTGCCCTCGGCAGAGTACGACGGACAGGGCACCTGCTACGTCGAGTTCGGCGCCGAGCAGGTCGCGCGGGTCGACGTGACGTTCCGGTCCGGGCAGTCGCCCAGCGGGATGTTCGAGTCGCCGTCTGCCGAACTCGCCGCCGACAAAGCAGAGTTCGGGGCGAGCCGGGCGCGGCGCTGGTTCGGCCGCGAGTGGAGTCCGTTGCCACCGAATGCCTGACAGAGTCGAGTACTTGGACCACTTCGATTGTTCCGATTGCCTGGCCTGACCGATGGCGCCGACGGTGGTCTACGACGCCGACGTGGTCGGTGGCATGGCTGCCCGGTAGGTGGGTGCCCGATCCGGCGGCGCACGTCAGGCGCCGCGCGTCGTCGACGAACGTCCACTCCTATGCTATGAGAATGTCGAGCGTCCCGCAGGCTACCCAGAGTTCGTTCTCGCGCGGCTTGAGCGTGCTGGTCGCCGTGGCCGAGAACGGCGACGTGTCGGTGGAGGACGTCGCGGCGGAACTGGGGATGCCTCTGAGCACGGCGTACCGCTACATCCGCACGCTGCGCGACTTCGAGCTGGTCGAGGAGCACGAGGGTCGCTACGTCCCGGGCTGGCGGCTGCTGGAGCTGTCCGGACAGCACCTGACGCACGCCCGGCTTGCCGAGATCGGTGCCTCCGTCCTGCGCGACGTCGTCGACACGCTGTCCGAGACCGCCGTGCTGACGGTGCGGGTGGGTAGCCAGGCGATGTGCCTGCGGCAGATCGAGTCACCGCACCCGATCCGGTACGCCTTCCGTATCAACCAGTTGCTGCCACTGCACGCGGGGGCCGGGCAGCGGGTGCTTCTCGCGTACGCGCCGGCGACGGTGATCCAGCGGGTGCTGGCCAGCCCGCTGCCGCGGTACACGGGGCACACCCACGATCGCGAGCGGCTGCGCCACGACCTCGAGCACATCCGCTCGACCGGTGCGGCGGTGTCGCACGGCGAGCTGAACGCCGGCGCGGTCGCGGTGGCCGCGCCGGTGTACGCCGGCGGCGAGGTGGTGTGCTCGCTCACGGTCGCCGGGCCGGAGTCGCGGTGTGGCACGAAGTCATGGCCGGCTCACGCGCTGGCGAGCCTGCGCGCCGCGGCCGACACGCTCAGCCTGGCGCTGGAGCGGTCGGGGCGCTGATCGCCGTGTCTCTCACGATGTGAGAACGACCCGTGGTCGAGGCGCACGGCGCCCACCTAGTGTCGCGGCCACCTCGCACACGGGTGCGGGGACGGCCGAGGGGTGTACCTGCGTCGCGGCCGCAGCTCGCGCGTTCGACGCGCCGAGGCCCTCGACAGGAGCCTGCGATGTCCCGTTCCCGCCGTTCCGCGCTGGTGCGCACCGTGGTTGCCGCGACCGCTGCCGTCGGCAGCCTGCTTGCCGCCGGGTGCAGTAGTTCGCCCGCGCACCCCTCCGGCACCACACTGAAGGCCGGTGCCCCGCTGCACTCGCTGCTGCCCAAGGCGATTGCAGACAAGGGCACCATCGACGTCGCCAGCGACATCGAGTACCCGCCGTTCGAGTCCTATGCGGCCGACAACACGACCGTCCAGGGGATCGACCGCGAACTCGCGGACGCGTTCGAGACCCAGTTCGGCGTCAAGCTCGTCTTCCACAACACGGCGTTCGACGCGATCATCCCCGGCCTCGTCGCCGGCCGCTACGACATGGCGATGTCCGCGATGTCCGACACCCCGACGCGGCAGAAGCAGGTCGACTTCGTCGACTACTTCAAGGCCGGCGGCGGCATCATGTTGGCCAAGGGCAACCCTCAGAACATCACGACGCTGGACGACCTGTGCGGCAAGAAGGTTGCGATCGACAAGGGCACGACCGAGGAGCAGGACGGCCAGGCGCAGAGCACCAAGTGCCAGTCTCAGGGCAAGCAACCGCTGGACATCGCGATCTACCCGGGCCAGAACCAGATGGTGCTCGCGCTGCAGAGCGGGCGCGCCGACGCCGCCCTGCTCGACTCGACCGCCGGCTCCTACGTCGCCAAGCAGACCGGGCAGTTCACGATGCTCGCGCCGTACCAGGCCGGCTTCTTCGGGATCGTCTTCCCGAAGGGCGCCACCCAACTCGAGCAGGCGTTCGCGAAAGCTCTTGCGGCGATAAGCAAGGACGGCACGTACCGCCAGATCCTCGCCAAGTTCGGCGAGGACACCGGGGCGATCGACAGCTTCACGATCAACGGCGCGACGTCCTGATGGCCGGCCACGCAGCGACGACCGAGGCGCCGGCGGCGGAGCGGGACGACGACCTGGTCGTCGTCCCGGCCCGCCACCCGGGGCGGTGGCTCGCGGTGGCTTGCATCGCGGTCCTCGCTGCGATGGCCGTCCACCTGCTCGTCACCAACTCGCGGCTGCAATGGTCGGTCGTGTGGCAGTACGTGTTCTCGAAGCCGATCCTGACCGGCGTGCTCCGCACCCTGGAGCTCACCGTGATCGCGATGGTGATCGGAGTCGTCATCGGAATCCTCGTGGCGATCGGGCGGCTGTCGCCGAACCCGGTGCTGGCCAAGGTCGCGTGGCTGTACTCGTGGTTCTTCCGGGGCACGCCGCTGCTGGTGCAGCTGCTGTTCTGGTTCTACCTGTCGGCGCTGCTGACCCACGTCTCGATCGGCATCCCGTTCGGTCCGGAGTTCGCATCGGCGAGCACCAACTCGTTGATCACCCCGTTCCTCGCGGCCATCCTCGGCCTGGGCCTCAACGAAGGCGCCTACATGAGCGAGATCGTCCGCTCCGGGATCCTCGCGGTGCCGCGCGGCCAGGCGGAGGCCGGTCAGGCGATCGGGATGACCCGCTCGGAGGTGATGCGGCGCGTGGTCCTGCCGCAGGCCATGCGGGTGATCATCCCACCGACCGGGAACGAGACGATCGGCATGCTCAAGTACACGTCGCTGGTCATCGTCATCGGCTACGCCGAACTGCTGACCTCCGCGTCGCTGATCTACGCCCGGACGTTCCAGACCATCCCGCTGCTCATCGTGGCGGCGCTGTGGTACCTCGCCATCACGGCGGTGCTGTCGATCGCGCAGTACTACGTCGAACGGCACTTCGACCGCGGCTTCCAGCCCGCGGCGGCGAAGTCGCGCGGCTCCCGGCTGCTGCGCGGCGAGCGCGCCCTCCGGCCGGCGCCCGAGCAGCCCACGGTCGCCATGCGGAGCGTCTCGTGAGCACGCCCATGTTCGAGGCTCGCGACATTCACAAGTCCTTCGGGCACGTCGAGGTACTGCGAGGGGTGAGCATGACGGTGCGGCGGGGCGAGGTCGCCTGTCTGCTCGGCCCGTCCGGTTCGGGCAAGAGCACGTTCCTGCGGTGCATCAACCACCTCGAGAAGTTCGACGCCGGCCGCATGTGGGTGGACGGCGAGCTGGTCGGCTACCGACAGTCCGGGCGCCGGCTCCACGAACTGCACGACCGCGAGATCGCGCAACGCCGCTCGCGCATCGGCATGGTGTTCCAGCAGTTCAACCTGTTCCCGCACCGCACCGCCCTGCAGAACGTGATGGAGGGTCCGGTCGTGGTCAAGCGCGCCAAGCCCAGGGAGCTCATGGAGGAGGCGCACCAGCTGCTGCGCCGGGTGGGGCTGGCGGACAAGGCGCACCACTACCCGAGCCAGCTGTCCGGGGGGCAGCAGCAGCGTGTGGCGATCGCGCGGGCTCTGGCGATGCACCCGGCGCTGATGCTCTTCGACGAACCGACCTCCGCGTTGGATCCCGAACTCGTGGGTGAGGTGCTCGACGTGATGCGCGATCTCGCGGCGGGCGGCATGACGATGATCGTGGTGACGCACGAGATCGGCTTCGCCCGCGAGGTGGCCGACGTCGCGCATTTCATGGCCGACGGCGTGCTCGTCGAGAGCGGTCTTCCTGCCGAGGTGCTGGGCAACCCGCAGCACGAACGCACCCGGAACTTCCTGTCCAAGGTCCTCGCGTGAGCAACGGGTGAGCGCAGCCGTCGTCGCGCAGCTGCGCGCGGCGCTCGGGGAGCGGGTGCTCACCGGGCGGTCGGCGCGGGAACTGCGCGCGCACGACGAGTCGCACCACGGGTGGCAGCTGCCGCTCGCGGTCGTCGCCTGCGATTCGACGCGGACCGTTGCCGCGGCCCTGCGGATCTGTCACGAGGCCCGTTGCGCGGTGGTTCCGGTCGGGACCGGGACCGGTCTGGAGGGCGGGGCGAACGCCACGGCCGACTGTGTCAGCCTGGACCTGTCCGGGATGGATCGCATCCTGCGGGTGAGCGCCGAGGACCTCGACGCGACGGTGGAGGCCGGCGTCACCCGGCTGCAACTGAACAACGTGCTGGCCCGCGACGGCATGTTCTTCCCCGTCGACCCCGGCGCCGACGCGAGCCTCGGCGGGATGGCCTCGACGCGCGCCAGCGGCACCAACGCCGTTCGGTACGGCACGATGCGCGAGAACGTGCTGGCACTGACCGTCGTGCTCGCCGACGGCACGGTCGT
>SCQZ01000283.1 GCA_004299665.1 Jatrophihabitans sp. | reverse complement strand
TTCTACGTGATCCCGCACGATGCCGAATGAACCGGCCGAGTAGCCGATAGCGAGCCGACCATGCCCCTGCCTGCACCCGAACTCGACGACCGCACGTTCCAGGACATCGTCGACGAGGCCAAGCGCCTCATTCCGCGTTACTGCCCGGAGTGGACGAATCACAACGTCTCCGACCCCGGCGTCGCGCTGATCGAGCTGTTCGCCTGGATGAGCGAGATGGTGCTGTTCCGGGTGAACCAGGTGCCCGAGCGGCTCTACGTCCACTTCCTGAACATGGTGGGGATCGAGCCGTTCCCGCCCGCCGTCGCCCGCACCGACCTCACCTTCTGGCTGACCGCGGTGCTGGACGCTGCGGTGATCGTGCCCGCGAACACGCAGGTGACGACGGCGATCGGTGCCGGCAGCGCCTCGCAGGCGGTCGTGTTCAGCACCACGGACGACCTCACGATCGCGCCGCCGCAACTGGCGCACGCGATGACAGTCACGGCCGGTGACGAGCGCGTCACCGACGTCTGGGAGGAGTTGCGCTTCGCCGTCATGGGGGTGAGCTGCTTCGCCTCGCCCCAGTTGCAGGTCGGTGACGCGTTCTGCCTCGGCTTCCGGGGCAGCCTGGCCGGGTCGGTCCTACGCATCCAGGTGACCGCGGAGGCCGAGGGCATCGGCGTCGACCCGCGCAACCCCCCGCTGGCATGGGAGGTGTGGAACGGCGAGGGCTGGATCTCGGTCGCCGTCCACGACGACTCCACCGGCGGGCTCAACCGGGCCGGCGAGATCATCTTGCTGGTTCCGGTGGAGCACGAGTTGATGACGCTCGGCAACACGGCGGCGTACTGGTTGCGGGTGCGGCTGCTGGCGCCGACCCCGGGCCAGCCGACCTACCAGACCTCCCCGCGACTGCGCGGCCTGCAGGTCGCGACGCTGGGCGGAACCGTGACGGCCGAGCACGCCGAACGGGTCCCCACGGAGATCATCGGCCGTAGCGACGGGACGCCCGGACAGGCGATGGCGGTGGCGCAGCGGCCCGTCCTGCCGCGTCGGGACGACGAGGTGGTCCGCGTCACCGACGACGGGGCACCGGCCGCGTGGACGGAGGTGGAGGACTTCACCGCCTCCGGTCCGCAGGACCGCCACTACACCTGGGACAGCGCGTCGGGCACCGTCCACTTCGGCCCGCGGGTGCGCTACCCGGACGGCTCGGTGCGCCAGCACGGGGCGATCCCGCGCGACGGTGCGCAGGTGTCGGTCACGTCCTACCGGCACGGCGGCGGCGCCCGCGGCAACGTCGGTGCCCGCACCCTGACCGTGATGCGCAGCTCGCTGCCCTACGTGCGCGGCGTCATGAACCTGGTGCCGGCCACCGGCGGCGTGGACGCCGAGTCGGTCGCCGAGGCGAAGGTGCGCGGCCCGCTCACCTTGCGGACCGGCCAGCGCGCCGTCACCGCCGGCGACTACGAGCGACTCGCGCGCGAGTCGTCGATCGAGGTGGCCCGGGCCCGGTGCCTGCCTGCCGGCCGCGGGAACGGGTCGGTGCGGTTGCTCGTCGTGCCGCGGGTGCGCGGTGACGCGAGCACGCACCGCCTGGACGACTTCGCGATCGCGCCGCCGCTGATGAAGACGATCGGTGATCACCTGGACCGTCATCGCCTGGTCGGCACGGCCGTCGAGGTGAGCACGCCGTTCTACCAGGGCGTGTCGGTGGTGGCGCTGGTCCACACCGGCCCCGGCCGCCCGGCCGCGCTGGTCCGGCAGCGGGCCATGGACGCGCTCACCCGCTTCGTCAACCCGCTCACCGGCGGGCCGGAGGGGCTCGGCTGGCCGTTCGACGCCGACATCAACGCCGCCGTCGTCACGCAGTTGCTGGAGTCGGTCGACGGGGTGGAGCGCGTCGAGGAGGCGCTGCTGTTCGAGTACGACCTGCGCACCGGCCGGCGCATCGGCGCGGCGCGGGACGTCATCCGCCTCGACGAGCACTCGCTGTTCCTGTCGGCCGCGCACCAGGTCGTGGTGCGGTGAC
>SCQZ01000282.1 GCA_004299665.1 Jatrophihabitans sp. | reverse complement strand
CGTGGCGGCCGCCGTCGCGGGCGTCGGCGGGCGGGTGCTGCAGCGCACCCGCTTCGACGCGAGCGCCTCGCGTGCAGCGGTCCGGCTGCCGGCTCCGTCCTCGCCGGCCGCAGCGCTGCCCGTCGGCGCCGACCTCGGCAAGGGCGGCGCCGCGTTCGTCACGTCGGACCGGGACTTCTACCGCGTCGACACCGCGCTCACCGTGCCGCAGGTGGCCACCGACTCCTACACCCTGCGCATCCACGGCATGGTCGAGCGCGAACTGCGGCTGACCTACCACGACCTGCTCGCGCGGCCGCTGATCGAGCGGTACCTGACGATGGCCTGCGTCTCGAACCCGGTGGGCGGCCCGTACGTGGGCACGGCCAGGTTCCTCGGGATCCGGCTGGCGGACCTGCTGCGCGAGGCCGGCGTGAAGCCCGCTGCCGACCAGATCGTCGGGACGAGCGTGGACGGCATGACGATCGGCACCCCGACGGCCGTGATCATGGACGGGCGCGACGCGATGCTGGCGGTGGGGATGAATGGCCAGCCGCTGCCGCTGGCGCACGGTTTCCCGGTCCGGATGGTCGTCCCGGGCCTGTACGGCTACGTCTCCGCGACGAAGTGGCTGGTCGAGCTGTTCGCGACGACCTTCGCCACCTTCGACGGTTTCTGGGTCCAGCGCGGCTGGGCGCAGCAGGGCGTGGTCCGCCTGGAGTCACGCATCGACACGCCGAGGGGTTTCGCCCGCCTGCGGCGCGGGGACACCGTCCCGATCGCCGGGGTCGCGTGGCAGCAGCACGTGGGCATCCGGGGCGTGCAGGTGCGCATCGACGGCGGCGCGTGGCAGGACGCGCGCCTCGGACAGGTCCCGTCGGCCGACACCTGGGTCCAGTGGGTGTACCCGTGGTCGGTGCGCGGGAACGGCCCGGTCACGCTCGAGGTGAGGGCGATCGATGCGAAGGGCGAGGTGCAGACCGGCCAGAACCGCGACCCCTTCCCCTCGGGCGCGACCGGCTACCACTCCGTCGTCGTCCAGGTGGGCTGAATCAACGCGCGAGCCGGTCGATCGCGCCGGTGGGCGGGGAGTGCTCCGCTTCGTGCTTGTGTTCTGCCCGCACGAACGAGCCGACCGGACGACCCGGCGACCGGGGCGGCCGGCGACCGGGCGGCCGGCCCGCCGACGCGGCCGGCGAGCCGGGTGGCTCTTATATGCGGGCAGAACACAAGCGCGGCGAAGGGAGGTGCCCGACCGGACCTCGGCGGCGACGCGGACGCCCTGCGACGGGGGCCGGATGCGGGAAGGCGACGTGCGTTGCCGGTTCGGGATCGAGACGTGCGGCCGCGCTACAGGAAAGCCCTGCCCTCGCCGCGGTAGGTCGGGACCGTCGCGACGATGCGCTCGCCGTCGACGACGTGCAACTCGTCGACCCGTTCGCACAGTTCGCCCGCCTTGGCGTGGCGGAACCAGACCCGGTCCCCCACCCGCAGCCGGGCGGCGCCGGGGCCGCGCAGCGGGGTCTGCGCCTCGCCGGCGCCCTCCAGTGCCGTGAGGGTGAGCCCGTCCGGCCAGGCCGGAACGGGGAGTCGGTCCGGTCCCGGTGCGCCCGAGGCGACCCATCCCCCGCCCAGCACCGTCGCCATGGTCGCCGAGGGCCGCCGCACGACGGACATCACGTACCAGGCCGCCGGCAGGGCCGTGAAGGACCGGTAGCCGTCGAACAGGGCGGGACAGTACAGCCCCGACCCGGCTGCCACCTCGGTCAC
>SCQZ01000281.1 GCA_004299665.1 Jatrophihabitans sp. | reverse complement strand
GTGAGCATCCCGGTGGGGATCGTGCTGCAGGCGCTGGACCACGCGGCGCACTGATCGGCCCCGGTGGACCGGTCAGCCCCAGTGATCGCCCCAACCCCACACGTAGCCGACGGCGTCGCGGGCGTCCTGTACCGGGTGCAGGCTGAACCCGCCGCGGAAGAACACCATCGGCGGCTCCTCGGCGAGCGACTCGAGTTCGACGACCCGTCCCAGCACCAGGTCGTGGTCGCCGGCCGAGCGCACGTCGTGCACGTCGGCGTGCACCCGCGCGATGACGCCGGGCAGCGCCGGGCAGCCCCAGCGGGAGCGTTGCCACTGCAGGCCGTCGAAGCGGGTGCCGCGCGCCGACCCGAACCGCTCGCACACGTCGCGCTGGTGTTCGGCCAGCACGTTCACGCAGAACCGCCCGGCGGTGCGGATCCGCGGCCAGGCCCGGCCGCGGTGGTCGGCGCAGAACAGCACGAGCGGCGGGTCCAGCGACACCGATGCGAACGACTGGCAGGCGAAGCCGACCGGCTCGTCCCCGTCCAGGCCTGTCACCACGGTGACGCCGCTGGCGAACCGACTCAGCACGCGGCGGAACTGCTCGGACCCGATCGGCGCATCCACACCTGCGACCGTAGGGGTTGGGGCAGGGCCCGCGCGCGGGCGGCGTCCCGGTCATCGGGAGCCGTGAGCTGCGTCCGGGACCCGCGGTCGTTAGCGTCGTAGCGTGCTGCGCGAACTTGCGACCGGGCGCGGGACGCTGCGCTACCACGAGGAGGGCGACGGCCCGCCGCTCGTGCTGCTGCACGGCTCGGGTCCGGGCGTCTCCGGATGGCAGAACTACCGCGGCGTGCTGCCCGCCTTCGCGGCGCGTTACCGCTGCCTGGTGCTGGAGTTCCCCGGTTTCGGGGTGAGCGACCCGGCCGACGGCCACCCGATGGTGACGGCGCCGCGGTCGGTGCTGGACCTGCTGGACGGGCTGGGGCTGGATCGCGCGCCGGTGATCGGCAACTCGATGGGGGGCATCGTCGCGGTGAACCTCGCGATCGCCCACCCGCAGCGGTTCGCCAAGCTGGTCACGATTGGGGGCGTGGGCGTGCCGCTGTTCAGCCCGTCGCCGGCCGAGGGCATCAACCGGCTCATGGAGTTCGCCGCCGATCCGACGAAGGATCGGCTGGTCCAGTGGCTGTACTCGATGGTCTCGGACCGGGCGTTGGTGACCGAGGAACTCGTCGAGGAGCGGTGGGCGCTGGCCACCGCGGCGGACTCGCTGGCGACCGCGCGCGCGATGTACTCGCGCGAGGCGTTCGCCGCCCGTCAGGCGGCGGCCGACGCCTCCGGCCGTCCCCCGTACTGGTCGATGTTGCACAGGGTGCGGTGCCCGACCCTGCTCACCTGGGGCCGCGACGACCGGGTCAGTCCGGTGGACAGCGCGATCGTGCCGATGCGGCTGATCCCGCGCGCGGAACTGCACGTGTTCCCGAACTGCGGGCACTGGACGATGCTGGAGGCGCGCGAGGCGTTCTGCGCCACGGTGCTGGCGTTCCTG
>SCQZ01000280.1 GCA_004299665.1 Jatrophihabitans sp. | reverse complement strand
GTTCGGCGCGGTGATCGCCGGCGGTGGGACCGTCGAGGACGTGATCGCCCGATTCGCGCGTCCGGACGGCCCGTCGCACCAGCGCGCGGCACTGGAGGCCGCGCGCCTGGCCCCCGTCCTCGAGGACGGCGACCTGTATCCGGACGTGCGGCCGGTCCTGGGCTGGCTGCGCCGGCGCGGTGTCGCGGTCGGCGTGGCGGGGAACCAACCCGCCGCCGTCGGCGAGCAGTTGCGTGACCTGCACCTTCCCGCCGACATCGTGGCGGTCTCGGCCGAACTCGGGTCCGCCAAGCCCGATCCGCGGTTCTTCGCCGGCCTCGTCGACCGCATCGGCTGTTCCCCGGGTGCCGTGGTCTACGTGGGTGACCAGCTCGACAACGACGTCCTGGCGGCGCAGGCGTGCGGCCTGCGCGCGGTACGCGTCCTCACCGGCCCGTGGGGTGCGCTGGTGCGCGATCCGGCGATCGAGGCGACGTGCGTCGCGGTGATCGACACGCTGGCCGCCCTGCCCGGCGTGCTCGCACCGCTACTGGCCGGACAGGAACTGCCAGATCACGGTCGCGCCTGACTCGCACCGCGAGGCTGACGTCCCCTTAACTGTGGGTCTGCCCGGATTTAACGAATCCGTGGCACGCTGCGAAGGCATGGCTGCTGTCGGGGCGAAGACCCTGTTCGACATCGTCCGCGGTGCCGGGACCACGCGTGGCGGGCACGTGTTCGTCGAGGATGCGCGCGGCGACCGGCGGATCACGTACGCGCAACTGCGCGCGGCAGTCGACGTCTGGGCGGGTCTGTGGGACGCGCGCCGGGTCCCGTCGGGGGCCGCCGTGCTGGTGGACGTCGACGATCCGCTGGCGTTCACGGCCGTCCACCTCGCGGTGATCGCGAGTGGTCGCTGCGCGGTACCCGTGGACCCGGACGCCCCGGCCGGCGAACTCGCCCGCACGATCCGCAACACCGGCACGGTCCTGGCCGTCACCGACCGTCGCGTGCGCACCGGCCTGCCCACGGTGCGGGTCGACGTCGCCGCCGCCCTGCCGCTCGGCGCGGGACCGGCCGGCCCGGGGATGCCGGTCCGGGTGCCGTCGCACCGAGGGGCCGTAAGGCTGAGCACCTCCGGCTCGACCGGGGACCCGAAGTGCGTCGAGCTCGACGAGGGCCGGCTGCTGCACGTGGCGGCCGCGGTCGCCGCACACCACCGCCTCGGCGAGCGGGACCGCGGCTACAACCCGTTGCCGCTGTTCCACATCAACGCCGAGGTGGTCGCGCTGCTGGCCACGCTGGTCTCCGGCGGGACGCTCGTACTGGACCGCCGGTTCCACCGTTCGGGCTTCTGGGAGTTGCTGGCCGGGCGCGAGGTCACCTGGGTGAACGCTGTCCCCGCGATCTTGACGATCCTGGCCGACGGCGCCGAACCGCCGACCCTGGGGCCGCTGCGGTTCGTCCGCTCCGCGTCGGCACCCCTGCCCCCGGAGGTGCGACGCCGCGTCCAGTCGATGCTCGCGGTGCCGGTGGTGGAGAGCTACGGGATGACCGAGGCGGCCAGCCAGATCACCGCGACGCCGCTGGACGGCCCGACACCGGCAGGATCGGCCGGCCGGCCCGTCGGCGTCGCCCTGCAGGTGCGCCGGCCGGACGGGACTCCCGCCGCCGGCGGCGAGGTGGGGCGCGTCTGGATCCGCGGCGACGGTGTCATCCGCGGTTACGTCGCGGGCCGGGCCGCCGACCGGTTCGACGCGGACGGCTGGCTCGACACCGGGGATCTCGGCCGCCTCGACGGCGACGGGTTCTTCTTCCACGCCGGCCGTGCGGACGACGTGATCAACCGAGGCGGCGAGATGGTCTATCCGCGGGAGGTGGAGGAGGCGCTGCTCGGCCACCCCCAGGTGCAGGAGGCGGTGGTCGTGGGTAGGCCGCACCATGTCCTCGGTTCGGTGCCCGTCGCGTACGTGCTGGCCGCGCGGCGTGGGCGGGACCGGCTCGTCCCGGAACTGGAACTGCTGTGCGAGCGGGAACTGAGCCGGTTCAAGCGACCCGCGCAGTTCCACGTGGTCGACGACCTGCCGCGGGCACCGACCGGCAAGATCCGCCGCCACGAGCTGGCACGGGCCGCGCGGACGGGCGCGTGAGCGCACCCGCGGCCGTCGCCGCCCGCCCCGCCGCTGCCGCCGCGGGGCGGGCGAAGCGCCACGTCCACGAGGTCGACGTGGTCCGGGTGCTCACCTTCGCAGCGGTGATCGCGGTCCACACCATCTCCGAGACGAGCGCGGACTCGGACGTCGGGGCCAACGCCGCGGTGATGTTGCTGCACTTCACCCGCGAGGCGTTCTTCTGCCTGACCGGGTTCGTGCTGGTGCACCAGTACCTGGACCGGCCGTTCGCGCTGCGCCGGTTCTGGGCGCGGCGGTTCCTGCTGGTGGGTACGCCGTACGTCGTGTGGTCCGTCGCGTACACCGCGCTCGGCTGGTGGCAGGGCCCTCGCACCGGCACCCTGGTCGACCAGGTGGCGCAGCTCGGCCACAACCTGCTGTTCGGTACGGCCTGGTACCACATGTACTTCCTGCTGGTCTCGATGCAGGTGTACCTGCTGTACCCGCTGCTCGCCGAACTGGTGCGCCGCACCGCCGGCCGTCACGGCCTGCTGCTGGCGGCCGGCCTGGCGGCGCAGTTGGCGATGGTCGCCGTGCTGCGCTACGCCCCGCCCCGCGGCGGCTGGCTCGGCGAGGTGGTGGCGCACCACGACGTGCTGGCCGTCGGCTACCAGTTGTACGTGCTGGTGGGGGCGCTGGTCGCCTACCACCTCGACCGGTGCACCAGATGGTTGCGCGCCCACCGCGGCCGGGTATGCGCGGCAGCGCTGCTAACGGCCGGTGCGGCCGAGGCGTGGTACCTGATCGCCGTGCGCGGTGGGCAGCGCCCGTCGGACGCGGCCGCGGTGTGGCAGCCCGTCGTGGTCCCGTGGTCGATCGCCGCGGTTGCGCTGCTGGCGGCGATCGGCTCGGTGTGGGCCCAGCGCCGCCGTCCCGGGCAGTGGCTCGACCGCTTCCTGCTCGTCGGTTCGGATCGCTCGTTCGGCGTCTACCTCGTGCACCCGGTGGTGCTGTGGCTGGTGCTGTGGAGCGCGGACCGCTGGGTGCCGCGCCACCTGCACGGAGCCTGGCTGACGCTCGTCGCGTACGCGCTGACCGTGGCCGGGGCGGTCGCGGCGACCGAGGTGTTCCGCAGGTCGCCGATCAGCCTGGCCCTCACCGGCCGCCCCCGGGCCCGCCCCGCCTTCGTCCCCGCCCCGGAACCGTCGCTGACGACAGAGGAGATATCGCATGCACACGAGCACGCTCACCCTTCCCGCGCGTGAGACCAAGCCCCGCGCCAACGGCCTGACCATGATGATCGACGGGGGGCTTCCCACCGCTTACTTCACCGACGTGGTCGGCAGTTTCGCCGAGCTCATCGACGTCGTGAAGTTCGGGTGGGGGACCTCGCTGGTGTCGCCGGAGGTGAAGTACAAGATCGACGCGGTGACCGAGGCCGGCATCGACTTCTACTTCGGTGGGACGCTGTTCGAGAAGTTCGTCAGCCAGGACCGCTTCGAGGACTACCTGCGGCTGTGCGAGCGGTTCGGGTGCCGGTGCATCGAGGTGTCCAACGGCACGATCGCCCTGCCGAACGACCGTAAGGCCGCATACGTCGCCCGGCTCGCCGGCGAGTTCCGGGTGTTCAGCGAGGTCGGGTACAAGGAGCCCACCCGCTCGGAGACGATGCGTCCGCAGCTGTGGATCGACTACATCCGCCAGGATCTCGCGGCCGGCGCCTACCGGGTGATCACCGAAGCGCGCGAGAGCGGGCGCAGCGGGATCTGTCGGCCCACCGGCGAACTGCGGGTGGGGCTGATCGAGGAGATCGCGGCGTCCGGCCTGGACCTCGGGCGCGTGATGTTCGAGGCACCGAACCGCGACCTGCAGATCCACCTCATCCGGCGCTTCGGCCCGGACGTCAGCCTCGGCAACATCGCGCCGTCGGACCTCGCCAGCCTCGAGACGCTGCGGCTCGGGCTTCGCGGCGACACCTTCGACGCCTTCGACGATCTGCCGGAGCTGCGCGATGCGTGAGTCCCGCGACGTGTTCCACCTGGCCATCCCCGTCACCGATCTGGACGAGGCGCAGCAGTTCTACGTCGCCGGGCTCGGCAGCAAGCTCGCCCGGCGGTACGTCGACCGGATCACCCTGGACTTCTTCGGCGACCAGCTCGTGTGCCACCTGTCCGACCGCGTGGACCCGGACCCGGACCTGTATCCCCGGCACTTCGGGGTGACCTTCCGGGAGCGGGTCGACTGGGATCGGCTGGTGCACCTCGCGCAGCGTCGCGGCCTGCGCTTCTACGCGAAACCGTTTCTGAGATTCGAGGGCCTCGTCGAGGAGCATCACAGTTTCGTGCTGCAAGATCCGTCGCATAACCTGCTGGAGTTCAAGCACTACGCGGACCCGCGCATGATGTATTGACAGCGCGCCGGAGCCGCGCACGAGCAAGGGGTGGTCGTGCCCGCGACGTACCGGCGAGCACTGGTCGCAGCCACGGTGCTGGCACTGGCCGCGACCGGCGCCGTCGTGTCCTACGCGGCCGTGCACCGGACCGACTCCGTCGCGGGCGTCGCTCACATCGCCCGCGTCGCTCCCGCCGCCGGCCGCCTACCCGTCGCCGCCGGCTCGAGGATCGCCCCGGACGAGTCCCCGGGCCCGGCCCCGCGGCGCGTGCCGTTGCTCGCCCCGGGCGCCCGGATCCTGTTCGTCGGCGCCTCCTACACGGCCGGTCTCGGGGCGAACCCGGCGACGGACGGCTACGCCTACCTGGTCGGGCGCTACCTGCACCGGCCGGTCAGCATCGACGCGGTACCCGGCAGCGGCTTCGTCAACCCCGGACCGCGCGACGGCGGCACCTTCGCCGAACGCATCGCCCGGCTGCCGGCGAGCCTGGATCCCGGCCTGGTGGTCCTGCAGGGCGGTCGCAACGACGCCGGCTGCTCGCGCCTGCGGCTGTGGCGCGCCGCGCTCCAGACCGTGGAACTGGCTCGCCATCGCTTCCGGCACGCGCGCCTGGCGTTCCTGGGCCCGGTACCGGGCCGGCTGCCGGTGCACCGCAGTGTGCGCGAGGTGGAGGCCGTGCTGCAGGAGGTCGCGCGGGACCAGAACGTGATCTTCATCGATGCCATCGCGCAGGGCTGGATCACCCGGCAGAACGTGGCCGGTTTCGCCGGGCCCGTCCCGGACCACCCCAACAACGCCGGGTACGCTTTCATCGCGCGCCGCGTCGCCGACGACCTCGCCGCGGCGCTCGACCTCCCGGGACTAAACATCGGCACCGGACCGTCGATGTAAGGCTGTCCGCCCTCGTCGGCTACGGACGGGAGGCGCCACGGTGGAGACGAGAGCAGCGAACCGCGTCGACGACGGGTCGGCGGCGGCGCTGCGGGCGGCCGCCCCCCTGCTCCGGGCCTGCGCCGACGCCGCGACCGACGGGTACTTCGCGAAGGTCGGTTCCGGCGACGCGGGCGGACCCGTGCGGGCGTGGCTGACCCCGGACGAGCTCGAGCGGTCCCGGCGGGACCATCGCGATCACCTGCGGTTGCTGATCGAGCCCGCGACCACCGACGCCATGCTCGCCGAGCACGGCTACCGGGCCGGTCGCGCACACGCCTTCACCGGGACCGCCGCGTCCTGGTTCGCCGACGCCGTCGGGGAGTTCCTCGAATCGGTCGACGACTGCCTCGCCGACTGGTCCACGCCCGCGGCCCGGGCAGCGGTGCGGTCCGTCACCGGCCGACGCGCCGTGTCGGACCTGCGGGCCCACCTGCGCGGCTACCAGGAGGTCGACAACGCTGCCGCCACCGCGGCCGTCGAGGTCCGCGACGCCGCCCGCGGGGCCACCACGGTCACCGACCTGGTACGCGCGGTGCTGGACACGCTCGCCGCGATGCCCGGCTTCGCGGTCGGCTACTTCGGCCGGCCGTCCGGCGACGGCGTGTTCGAGTTCGAGATCGCCGCGGGCGAGTCCGTGGAGGCGTTCATCGGCGACGTCACGCGGGGCGGCGATTACGTCCTGTCCACCTCGGACCCGACCCCCTCCGGCCTGGGCCCGGTCGGACGGGCCTGGCGCAGCGGGAACATCGTCCGGTCCGATGCGTACCTGACCGACCCGGGCACCGCCGCGTGGCACCACATCGGCGAGAAGTACGAGTTGCGCTCCAACGCGGCCGTCCCCCTGCTCGACGCGCAGGGACAGCCCGTCGCCCTGCTGTCGCTGTACGCCCACTGGCCCGGGTACTTCGCCCAGCCGTCGCGGGCGCGCCTGCTCGAGCAGGTCCGCCAGTTGTGCGAAACGGCACTCGCGCGCCTGCAGACCGCGCAGCACGCGGCGACGGCGGTCACCACCTACGCGCAACGTTCCCGCTACCGCGATCTGCTGCGCCGCGAGCGGGTCGCGCTGGTGTACCAGCCGATCATCGACCTGCAGGACGGCCGGGTCGTGAAGTGGGAGGGTCTTGCCCGGTTGGCGGGCGACGACCGGCTGATAACGCCGGCCGAGTTCCTGCCGTCGTTCGGGGAGGACGACCTCATCCGGCTGTTCGAGATCGGCCTGGATCACGTCCTGACGACGCTGACCGACTGGGAACGGCACGGGCTGCACACCCGTGCCTCGATCAACCTGCCCGTGGTGTCCACGGCAGGGGACTGGTACGCCGACACGGTGCGACGGGCACTGGCCCGCAGCGGGATCGACCCCCCACGGCTGACCCTGGAGATCCTCGAGACCGGGCCGTTCGGGGTCGACCCGGTCGGCTACCGGCACGGGCTCGAGCAGGTGCACGACCTGGGCGTGCGACTGGCCGAGGACGACCTCGGCTCGGCGTACAGTTCGCTGCTGCGGATGCGCCAGATCTGCTTCGACGAGGTCAAGATCGACCAGGAGTTGGTTCGTGACGCCGAGAGCAACCCGCACCAGGCGCTCGGGTTCATCCAGCCGTTGACCAGCCTCGCCCACAACCTCGGCATGGCCGTGACCGTCGAGGGTCTCGAGACACGCGGCCTCATCGAGGCCGCCACCGTGCTCGGCGCCGATCACGGGCAGGGCTTCGCCATCAGCGCGCCCATACCGGCCGCAGCCGCGCCGACCTGGGCAGCGGCCCGGCGGCCGGTACCGGGGAGGGCGGGTGCGCGCACCTCCCTCGGCGGACTGGCGGGACACCTCGCCTGGGAGGGCCGAATGATCATCTCGTCGGACGGGCGCGCGCGCCGGCGCGGACCGGACGCCACACCCTGCCCGTTGACCGACTACCTCGCCGGCCTGGACGCCGACACCGACGCCGCGGAGCGCCTTCACCAGAGCCTGCACCGGCTCGCCCTCGACGCGCTCGGCAGCCACCAGCACCGGCGCGCCTGGACCGGGCTGGCGAGCCTGGTGCACGCGGCGGCGACACAGTGCGGCTGACCTGACGCGCACGACCGGGCGGGCCTGCCGGCGCCGCCGCGGACGGGCCGGATCTCAGGCCGGCCGGGACAGGTAGCTGAGCACGGCGACGGTCATCGCGGCCGCGCCGGTGCGGAACGTGGGTTCCATGACGGGGGCGAAGGTGGAGGCGTGGTTGCCGGGGATCACCTTGCTCAAGGTGCCGTCGGCCTCGGCACGGTGGTAGGTGTCGGGGTCGAAGCCGCCCCAGATCCAGAACAGGTACGGCACCCCGAGCGCGCTGGGGACGTCGCTGAAGTCCTCGCTGCCGGTGGAGGGTTCCATCAGGACGGCCTTGTCGCCGAAGTGCTCGGTGAAGGCGGCCGAGACCTTCTCGTAGACGTCCGGGCTGTTGCGGGTGACCGGGAACGGGTCGGTGTACTCGAAATCCGGTGGCGCAGGGGAGTCGGACGCCTCGCACTCGGCGGTGACGATCCGCTCGACCGCGTCCCGCAACTGCCGGCGGGTGCGGTCGTCGTAGGACCGCAGGTTGAGCAGCAACGTCGTGGTCTCCGGGATGACGTTGCTCTTGCTGCCGGCCTGGAAGCTGCCCACAGTGACGACACCGAAGTGCCCGGGCGGTAGCTCGCGGGACACGATCGCGTTCAGCCGCATCACGACGGCGCTGCCGAGCAGGATCGGGTCGATGCCGTAGTGCGGCATCGACCCGTGGGTACCGCGTCCGTGCAGGGTGATCCGGATGCTGTCCGCCGCCGAGAGCGCGGCGCCGGGACGGGAGGCGACGGTGTCGTACGGCAGGCCCATGACGTGCTGGCCGAGGGCCACGTCCGGCTTCGGGATCACGTCGGCCAACCCGCCGTCGACCATGGCGCGGGCGCCGGTACCGAGTTCCTCGGCGGGCTGGAAGAGCGCGATGAACGTGCCGGACCAGCGGGGCCGGTGTTCGGCCAGCAACTCGGCCGCCGCCAGCAGGCAGGTGACGTGCATGTCGTGACCACAGGCGTGCATCACCGGCGTCTCGCGTCCGCCTGGGTCGGTGGCGACGGCGGTGGACGCGTACGGCAGGCCGGTCGCCTCACGCACCGGCAGCGCGTCCATGTCGGCGCGCGCCAGCACCGTTGGGCCCTCGCCGTTGCGCAAGATCCCGACCAGCCCGGTGCCGCCGATGCCGGTGTGCACCTCGTACCCGAGATCTGCGAGCCGGTCGCCGACCAGCCCCGCCGTCCTCACCTCGTGGAAGCTCAGTTCCGGATTGCGGTGCAGGTCCTGATACAGGTCCAGATGCCACGGCACGATCTTGTCCAGGTTCGCGAGCAACTCATCGGCGACGGTCATAGCCCGATCCTTTCCGGCGCGCCCCGGCCCCGGGCGAGCCGGCGCGGGTGGCAGATCGAGCATAGGCACGGCCGCAGCACCCGCGCGCGGTGGCGAGCCCCGCCGGTTTGCTTCCCGGGCCGGCGAGCGCTCCACTGTGGATTGAGCGTCCGCCGGAAGGAGGTCGGCCGTGCCGGGCCTGGTGCTCGATTCCGCCCGCGGTCGGGGCGTGCTGGCAACCACGATCCTGGGCAGCGGCCTCGCCTCCCTGGACGCGACGGTGGTGAACGTTGCGCTGCCCCGCATCGGGCACGATCTGAACGCCGGCTTCACCGCGCTGCAGTGGACGGTCAACGCCTACACCTTGACCCTGTCCGGATTCCTGCTCCTCGGCGGCGCGCTCGGCGATCAACTGGGACGGCGCCGGATCTACGTCCTCGGCGTCGTGTGGTTCACCGCGGCCTCCGTCGGCTGCGCCGTGGCGCCGAGTGCGGGCGTCCTGATCGGCCTGCGCGCGCTGCAGGGAGTCGGGGCCGCCTTGCTGACACCCGGGTCGCTC
>SCQZ01000279.1 GCA_004299665.1 Jatrophihabitans sp. | reverse complement strand
CCCGAAGAAGATCGCGTCCAGCGGCACGCCGCGCGGGTCGTCGTACTCCTCGGCCTTGGTCGGGCACTGCGCGATCGGAGTGCAGTACCGGCTGTTCGGGTGCGCGGCCTTCTCCTGCGACCCGGGAGTCCAGTCCTGCTGCTTCCAGGAGGTCAGGTGTGCGGGGGGCTCGGAGCCCATGCCCTCCCACCACACGTCGCCGTCGTCGGTGAGGGCGGTGTTCGTGAAGATCGAGTTGCCCTTGTCGATGGTGCGCATCGCGTTCGGGTTGGTGTGGTAGTCGGTCCCCGGAGCGACGCCGAAGAAGCCGTTCTCGGGGTTCACCGCGTAGAAGCGGCCGTCCTCCCCGACCCGGATCCACGCGATGTCGTCGCCGACGGTCTCCAGGCGCCAGCCGGGCAGGGCCGGTTCCAGCATGGCGAGGTTGGTCTTGCCGCAGGCCGACGGGAACGCCGCCGCGATGTAGTACGACCTGTTCTCGGGCGAGATCAGCTTGGCGATGAGCATGTGCTCGGCCATCCAGCCCTCGTCGCGGGCCTTCACCGAGGCGATGCGCAGCGAGTAGCACTTCTTGCCCAGCAGGGCGTTGCCGCCGTAGCCGGAGCCGTAGGACCAGATCGCGCGCTCCTCGGGGAACTGCACGATGTACTTGGTCTCGTTGCACGGCCACGGGACGTCGGCCTGACCGGGCGCCAGCGGGGCGCCGACCGAGTGCAGGCCGGGGACGTAGAACTGCTCGACGCCGTCCTTGGTGAACAACTCGAGGGCCTTCGTCCCGGTGCGGGCCATGATGTGCATCGAGACGACGACGTACGGCGAGTCGGTGATCTCCACGCCCAGCATCGGCTGCTCGGCGCTCAGCGGACCCATGCAGTAGGGCAGGACGTACATGGTGCGACCGCGCATCGCGCCGCGGAACAGGTCGGTGAGGATGGCCTTCATCTCGGCGGGGTCCATCCAGTTGTTGGTGGGCCCGGCGTCGCGCTCCTCGAGGCTGCAGATGTAGGTGCGTCCCTCGACGCGCGCGACGTCGGCGGGGTCCGAGGCGCACCAGAAGCTGTTGGGCTTCTTGTCCTCGTCGAGCCTGCGGAAGGTGCCGTTCGCGACGAGCAGATCGGTGAGCCGCGTCCACTCCTCGGGCGAGCCGTCGACCCACTCGACACGGTCCGGCTGCAGCAGTTCGGCGCACTCGCGCACCCAGCTCAGCAGTCCGGAATGCGTCGTCGGGGCCGCCTCGAGCCCGGGAACGGTGGTCGTCATGCGGTTCTCCTCGCCAGTCAACGCCGACTGCGCGCCTACGACGTGCCGTGGGGCACGGGCGGCGCGGTTGCCGTGGGAATACGGCGGAATCTACCCGCTGTAAGCGTTATCAGAACGAATCGGGACGGTGCGGGACTGCTCACACCGGCCCGCTACGAGGCCGCGCTGACCGTGGACATGTTGAAATCCCGCACACGCACGGCGGGCATCGCGGTGCGCGGGAAGTACTCGCCCCACTCCCGCGAGAGGGTGCGTTCGGTGCGGCCGATCGCGGTGATCCGGCCGAGCAGGTCGACCGGCGACTCGTTGAACCGGAAGTTGTTCACCGCGGCGGTGACGGCGCCGTCCTCGACCAGGTAGACGCCGTCGCGCGTCAGGCCGGTGAGCAGGAGCGTCTGCGGGTCGACCTCGCGGATGTACCACAGGCAGGTCAGCAGCAGGCCGCGCTCGGTGCCGGCGATGACGCTGTCGAGGTCGCCGCCGGCCCCGGGCGACTCGAGGATCAGGTTGTCGACCGGTGGTCGCGGCTCGGCGCCGGTGCGGGCCGCCCAGGCCCGGGTGCGGATCAGTTCGCGCAGCCGGCCGTCGCCGATCCAGTCGACCGGACCCGTGGGCGTGCCGTTGTCGAACACCGACATCAGGCCGCCCTGGGACGAGGTCGCCACCGCGAACGGCGGGCACTCCAGACCGGGGTAGTCCGGGTCCGAGTGCAGCCGCAGCGGCAGGTCGCCGAGCCGCTCGCCGATGCGGGTGCCACCCCCGCCGCCGGCCGCGTAGACGCTGCGCCCCTCTTCGGCGTCGCGGGCCGAGGCCGTCCAGTAGGCGTAGATCATCAGGTCGGCGACGGCCGTCGGCGGCAGGATGGTCTCGTAGCGCCCGGCCGGCAGGTCGACGCGCTTCTCGGCCCACGCCAGGCGCCGTTCGAGCTGGGCGGTGACGGCCGCCACGTCGATGTCGGCGAAGTCGGCGGTGTGCGCACCGGACCACGCCGACCGCGCCAGGTCGGCGGACTTGCCGTTCACGGTCAGGCTCCCGGTCGGCTGGTCGAAGCGGCGCCGCAAGCCGCCGGACGTGCCCAGGAACGTCGAGGTCATGGTGTGCTCGGCGTACCCGTACAGCGCCAGGCCCGCGCCGCGCCAGCGACCGAACGCCTCGCCCAGGCCCTCGGCGAACGGCGCGAACACCTCGATGCCGGTGCGGGCCGGCTCGGCGGCCCAGTCGTCCGCCGACGCGTAGTCCGCCACCAGGGGTGCGGCGTCGTCGGCCGGTGGTGCGGCACGGCCGGCGTCCTCGGACGCGCGCACGAGGGCGGCCAGTTCCTCCCCGGTGCCGACCGAGCGGGTGACGACGCCCGCCGCGTTGCCCTGCGGGCCGTCGAACGTCGAGACGACGGTGACCGAGCGCGACTGCGACTGCCCGTTCGTGGTCAGGCCGTTGGCCGCCCAGCGCAGGTTGGCCGCGGTGGTCTCGGCCACGATCACGACGCAGCCGTCGGCGGTGGACGCGGCGAGCGCGTCCTCGACGAACTGCTGCGGCCTCACTTGCCGGCCTCCGCCCGGGTGTTGAGCACGTTGACGTCGCGGAACAGCGCGGACGGGCAGCCGTGCGAGACCGCGGCGACCTGCCCGGGCTGACCCTTGCCACAGTTGAACGCGCCGCCGAGCACGTAGGTCGCAGGCCCCCCGACGGCCTCCATCGAGCCCCAGAAGTCGGTGGTCGTCGCCTGGTAGGCGACGTCGCGCACCTGGCCGGCGAGCCGGCCGTTCTCGATGCGGTGGAACTGCTGGCCGGTGAACTGGAAGTTGTAGCGCTGCATGTCGATCGACCACGAGCGGTCGCCGACGACGTAGATGCCGCGTTCCACCCGGCTGATCAACTCCTCGGTGCCCGGCCCCGCGGGGTCCGGCTGCAGCGAGACGTTCGCCATGCGCTGCAAGGCGATGTGCCCGGCGGAGTCGGCGTACGCGCAGCCGTTCGAGCGGCCCGCGTTCATCCCGGTCTCGGCGGCCATCTGGCGGTTGAGCTGGTAGCCGACCAGCACGCCGTCACGCACGATGTCGAAGCGCTGCGCCGCGACGCCCTCGTCGTCCCAGCCGACGGTGGCCCCGCCGTGCTCGGCGGTGCGGTCGCCGGTCACGACCATGGCCGGGCTGCCGTACCGCAGGGTGCCGAGCTTGTCGGGGGTCGCGAAGCTGGTGCCGGCGTACGCGGCCTCGTAGCCCAGTGCGCGATCCAGTTCGGTGGCGTGGCCGATCGACTCGTGGATGGTCAGCCACAGGTTGGACGGGTCGATCACCAGGTCGTAACGGCCGGGCTCGACGCCGGGAGCCTTGGCGTGGTCGCGCAGCAGGGCGGGCAGTTCGGCGATCTCGGTGTCGAAGTCCCAGCCGGTGCCGGTGAGGTACTCCCAGCCACGGCCGGTGGGCGGCGCCAGGGTGCGCATCGAGGAGAACGCGCCGGCACCCCGGTCGACGTTCACCGCGGTGAACGCGGGGTGGATCCGCACCCGCTGCTGCGTGGTGGTCGTGCCCGCGGTATCGGCGTAGAACGTGTTCTCCCGCACGTGCATCAGCGCCGCGTCGACGTGGTCGACGCCGTCCGCGGCCAGCAGCCGCTCGGACAGTTCGCGCAACCGCCCCACCCGCTCGGCCTCCGGCACGTCGAAGGGGTCGATGTCGTACGAGGAGATCCACGTGACGTCGGGGTACACCGGCTCCGGCGCGAGGACCACCGGTGCGGCGCGCAGCCCGCGGCTCAACTCGGCCGTCGCGACCGCCTGGTCGGCCAACTGCCGCGCCGCCGCGACGGTGCGCGCGATCCCGGAGGCGAACCCCCAGGCGCCGCGGTGCACCACCCGCACCGACAGCCCGGCGTCCTCGGCGTCCGAGCTGCCCTCGAGCCGGCCGTCGCGCAGGCTGATCTGGGCGGTGCGCACGCGCGCCAGGCGGAACTCGGCGCGCTCGGCGCCGAGTTCGCCGGCCCGGGCCAGCGCGGCGGCGGCCAGCTCGCGCGCCGGCAGCGCGAGGAAGGACGGGTCGATCTCGGGCATGCCCCTCACCCTCTCACGGAGCCGGCGGCCGCGGGGGGCTCAGCAGGCCGGCAGGCCGCCGGTGTACCCCGTGACGAAGTCCTGGACGCGTTGCAGTCCGGTCGTGCCGCGGGCGCCGAAGGCCGCCTCGGTGCCGACGAGGTTGAGCATGGCCGAGGTCGCCTCGTCCATGTCCGGCGGCGAGAGCAGGATCTCGCCCGGCTGCTGCCCCTGCCCGACGTTGATCGTCCGGGCGTACGCGCCCGCATAGCAACTGGCGGCCCGCAGCGCGGCGGTGTCCTGCAGGGAGCGGTCGAACAGTTGGTGCCGCACCGCCATGCCCCAGGCGATCACCAGCACGGTGCCGAGCGCGAAGTCCGCAGCCTGGTCCGGGACAAGGGTGACGTCCCCCGTCTGCCGGTCGATCGAGCGGTCCGTCAGGCTGTAGTAGGCCGTCTTCGCGTAGTCCGCGCTGAGGTACACGGTGTTGTCGTCCGGGCAGTACCCGACCTGGCTCGGGCCGTTCGGCGCGCACCTCGGGTGGTCGGCCTGTGCCAGCGCGACCGGTTGCCACGTCCTGCCGACCGACGCGGCGGCCTGGGCCCAGAATCGGTTGAGGTCCGGTGGCAGCTTCTCGGCGATCCACCCGATCGACTGGTTGCCGCCGGCCGCGTAGTCCGAGTCCGTGGTGTAGGGGCGTTCGGTGATGGTGCGCGTCAGGTAGGCCGGGTCGAAGCAGTAGGCGGCGCCGTGGGCGATGCCGTCCGCGATGGCCGAGATCCGGTCGAAGCCGTTGCCGTGGGAGATCCCCCGCGTGGAGGTGGGCGGGCTGTCGCGTACCTGCAGGTACCCGTTCAGCGCCCGGTCGAGGTCCGCGGGCGTGATCGGGAAGTGCGGCGCGTCACCGGCGAGCGCGGAGGCGACCCAGGCTCCGGCCGCGCAGTCGGCCTGCGACTCGGACAGGACGGTCGGCACGTTGTCGTTGGGGCCGACGCGGAACTGGATGGCGTGCCCGAACTCGTGGGCGAACACCAGCCCCATGAGCAGCGGGCCGTAGCGGTCGAACAGCACGCCGATCAGGTGGTTCGGGGCGCGGTCCCAGATGATCGAGTCGTCGAGCAGGCAGAACGCGGCGTTGTCGACGATGAAGGCGGGCTTGCGGGACGCGCACGCCTCCTTCGCGGCCGGGCCGTCGATCGCGCCGGTGCGCACGACGTGGTTGCCGTCGACCGAGAAGAGCCCGCCCTTCAGCGGCGGCAGCGCGTGGCCGCCGGAGACCTTCGGGTACTGCACCCGCCAGAAGTCCATCACGTCCGCGAGCGCGTTCGTGGCGGCGACGTCGAACGGGCTGCCGGAGGCGCCGGTCACCGCGAGCGCGGCGTCCGGCGCGGTCGCGCGCGAGCCCGTGCCCCGCACGACCTGCGCGCAGCCGGCCAGCACCAGTGCGGCGCACGCCGCCGCCGTCACCTGCCAGAGGCGGCCCCGGCGTCCCAACACCGCGCGATCCTCCCTGTCGATCCCGGCCGCCGCGGTCGTGACGCGCCGCGCGGGCGGCATGGTCGGCTCCCGGCTCGGCCCTTTGACAGACTCGACGTTATGGGGCGGCATTCGGTTCCCGACGACGAGGGTGACGAGGACCTGCCGCGCGCCCCGCAGGCCA
>SCQZ01000278.1 GCA_004299665.1 Jatrophihabitans sp. | reverse complement strand
GGCGGCGCTCCGCGATCGGGTACGTCGGCACCGGTTTCGTCGGCATCGGATTCGTCGGCGTCGGCCGCCGCGCCGTCGTCGTCCTGCGGTCCCCCGAGCGTGACGGTACCGACGCCACCGCCGCGCACGGCAGCGCCGACGCGCACGCGGCGCGCGGCGGCGGCCGGCGCGGGCTCTCGCACCGCGTCCAGCCCCGTGAAGCGCTTGGAGCCGAACGCCGGGAACCGCGACAGGTAGGACACCAGCGGGTGGGTGAACAGGAAGACCACGACGAGGTCGAGGATCGTCGACAGCCCGAGGGTGAAGGCGAAGCCCTTCACGTCGCCGGCCGCGAAGTAGTAGAGGATGGCCGCCGCCAGGAAGGACACCGTGTCCGCCGACAGGATCGTGCGGCGGGCCCGGACCCAGGCGCGCGGGATCGCCACCCGTGCCGACCTGCCCTCGTGGACCTCGTCCTTGATCCGTTCGAAGAAGACGACGAAGGAGTCCGCGGTGATGCCGACCGCCACGATGAACCCGGCGATGCCGGCGAGGCTGAGGGTGAACCCGATCTGCGTCCCGAGCATCACCAGCGATCCGTAGACCAGCACCCCGGACACCACCAGCGAGGCGATGGTCACCAGGCCCAGGGCGCGGTAGTAGATCAGCGAGTAGATGACGACAAGGGCCAGCCCGATACCGCCGGCGAGCAGGCCGGCCCTGAGCTGGGAACTGCCGAGCGTCGGCGAGACCGACTCGGCCTGGCTGGGCGTGAACGACAGCGGCAATGCGCCGTACTTGAGCTTGTTGGCCAGGTCGTTGGCCGAACTCTGCGTGAAGCTGCCGCTGATCTGCGTCGCGCCACCGTTGATGGCGCTGATGTTCACCGGGATCGAGACCACGATGCCGTCGAGGGTGAAGCCGACGTAGTCGGCGCATGCCGTGCCGCTGGGGCCGCAGGTCGAGGTGGACCCGGCGCTGTTGGCGTCACCGCCGCCGATGTTGTGCGCCGTCGTGTACGCGCCCCACGACTTCTGGCCGCCGGGCTTGAGTTCCAGGCTGACGGTCCATTGCGACGAGCCGCCCTGGGAGAAGTTGGGCGGCACCGCCGACGCGGTGTCGATCTCGTGGCCCGGGACGATCACGGTCCCGAGCAGGTAGGCCTGGGTGCCGGTCTCGTCGCAGGCCACGAAGTAGTTCTGCGGCTGGTCCTTCTCCTGCTGCCCGGACGCGCAGTCGAAGGTGGCGAGGGCGGCCTGGACCTGCTGCTGCGCCGTGGCGGGCAGCTTCTGGTAGGCGGCCTCGGTCGTCGGGATCTTCACCCCGGCCTGCTCGAGCGCGGCGAACGGTGTGGCGGTGCACGGGACCGCGGGGGCGGTCGAGGCCGCCGCCGACGGCGACGCGCCCGGGCTCGCCGACCCCGACGGGGTCGCGGACGCCGAGCCCGCGGTGGGGCTCGGCGACGGTACCGGAGAGGTCGGCGCGGCCCGCGGGGCTCCGAGCCGGCGCGACGTCGCGTCCTGGGTGGTGTGCGGGCTCGGCTGGGAGTTGGCCGGCGTGCTCGGCCTGGCCGACCCGGACGGTGCCGTCGATCCGGACGGCGCGCTGCTGCCGCTCGGCGACGTGTGGGGGACGGCGCAGGCCAGTGCGACCGACGGGGCGACCAGCCCGCGGAAGTTCAGCACGGCGGCGGCGCCGAGCTTGCTGACGTCGGTGGTGGTGCCGCCGGGGATCGAGATCACGATCTGGTCTGAGCCCTGGACGACGACGGTGGCCTCGGTGACGCCGCTGCCGTTGACGCGCTCCTCCATGATCTGCTTGGCCTGGTCCATGGACTGGCTCGACGGCGTCTGGCCGTTGGGTGCCTTGGCGGTGAAGATCACCTGGAAGCCGCCCTCGAGGTCCAGCCCGAGCTTCGGGGTGTGCCGCTGCCCCGGCCAGAAGACGATCATGTAAAGGACGGCGACGAGGGCGAGGAGCGCGAGGAAGTAGCGGCCGACACGCAGCGTTCCGGCAGGTGGTGCCACGGGGCTCGATCTCCTCGGCAGGGTTCGTGCGGGTGCGGACGAACGGACAGTATGACCGACGCCGCGCCGGCGACCTCGGAACGGGGCGGGTCAGTTCACGAACCGGACTCCCGGCGAGCGGTGTCGGAGCCTCCCGCGGCCGGGCCCGCGGCGTCGCCGGCCGGGCCGGCGGACGTCCCGCCCCGCTCCCCGATGCCCTGGGCGTACCGGCCCGACAGCTCCGAGGCGTCACGCAGCGCCGCCAGCGCCCATCGCACCTCGACACCCGGTGCGATCGCGAGCAGCACCGTGTCGTCCTCGTTGCGCCGCACCACGGTCCCGTACAGGCCCGACGTGGTCATGACCTTCGTGCCGACGCCGATCCGCCGGGACCGCTCGGCGTCCGCCGCGGCGGCGCGGCGCCGGTTGCGCACGCTGAGTGTCAGCAGCAGGCCGAACAGCACCAGCACCACGACGTACGGCCAGACGTTCACGGCTGACTACCTCTCACGGCATAGCACCCTACGCGTCGAACAGGGTGGCCCCACCGGCGTCGCCGGAAGTGCTCAGCCCGCGCTCCAGGCCGAGGTGGGCCCAGGCGGCGGGGGTGGCGATCCGTCCGCGCGGGGTGCGTGCCAGCAACCCGGCCCGGACCAGGAACGGTTCGGCGACCTCCTCGACGGTCTCGGGCTCCTCCCCGACCGCCACCGCGAGCGTTCCCACGCCGACCGGGCCGCCGCCGAAGCGGCGCACGAGGGCATCCAGGACGGCGCGATCGAGCCGGTCGAGCCCCAGCACGTCGACGTCGTAGACCGCCAGCGCCGCGTGCGCGACCTGCGCCGTGACCACGCCGTCGGCCCGGACCTCGGCGAAATCCCGCACGCGGCGCAGCAACCGGTTGGCGATCCGCGGGGTGCCGCGCGAGCGGCCCGCGATCTCGGTGGCGCCGTCGCCGCGCAACGCGACGCCGAGCAGGCCGGCCGAGCGGGTCAGCACCTGCTCGAGTTCCTCGGGCTCGTAGAAGTCCATGTGCGCCGTGAAGCCGAAGCGGTCGCGCAGCGGGCCGGTGAGCAGCCCCGCCCGGGTGGTGGCGCCGACGAGGGTGAACGGCGCCAGGTCCAGCGGGATCGCCGTCGCCCCGGGCCCCTTGCCGACCATCACGTCGACCCGGAAGTCCTCCATCGCCAGGTACAGCAGTTCCTCGGCCGGGCGCGCGATGCGGTGGATCTCGTCGATGAACAGCACCTCGCCGTCGGTGAGGCTGGTGAGCAGTGCTGCCAGATCCCCGGCGCGCTCGATCGCCGGGCCGCTGGTCACCCGGATCGGCACCCCCAGCTCGGCGGCGATGATCATGGCGAGGCTCGTCTTGCCGAGGCCGGGCGGGCCGGACAGCAGGACGTGGTCCGGCGGGTGGCCCCGGCGCAGCGCGCTCGCGAGGACGAGCTGCAACTGCTCGCGCACCTTGGGCTGCCCGACGAACTCGCCCAACCGCTTCGGCCGCAGGCTGTTCTCGACGTCGCGTTCCTCGACCACCGGCAACGCGCTGACCAGCTCGGGTTCGGTCATCGGGAGCGTCCGAGCAGCTGGATGCTGCGACGCAGCAGCACCGCGACGTCCGGCGCGTCGCCGGCGTCGCCGGTGTCGGCGGCGGCGGCCTCCACGGCGTCGGCGGCGTCCTTGCCGGGGAATCCGAGGCCGGCCAGGGCCTGCAGCAGCTGGTCGCGCCAGGGGGCGACCGGCGTGATCCCCGCGGTGCCCGGCGCCCCGCCGG
>SCQZ01000277.1 GCA_004299665.1 Jatrophihabitans sp. | reverse complement strand
AGCCCACTCGGGCGCACATGAATTGATGGAGAGTGACGAAGAGTATCTCCGCCGCGCGATGGTGCTGGCCGACGAGGCGCGGCGTGCTGGCGATCTGCTGCATGAGCCTGGTCATCGTCGGCATGGACAACACGATCGTCAACATCGCCCTGCCCGCCATCAGGCACGACTTCAAGGCCACCCTGTCCGACCTGCAATGGACGGTGGACGCCTACCTGCTGGTCCTGGCCAGCCTGCTGATGCTGTCGGGGTCCACCGCCGACCGCCTCGGGCGCCGCCGCACCTTCCAGGTGGGGCTCGCCGTCTTCACGCTCGGCTCGCTGCTGTGCAGCCTGGCCCCCGACCTGCGGTGGCTGGTCGCCTTCCGCGTCCTGCAGGCCGTCGGGGGCTCCATGCTGAACCCGGTGGCGATGTCGATCATCAGCAACGTCTTCACCGACGCGCGGGAACGGGCGATGGCGATCGGGGTCTGGGGCGGTGTGTTCGGCCTGAGCATGGGGCTGGGGCCGATCGTCGGGGGAGTGCTCACCGAGTCCTTCAGTTGGCGGGCGATCTTCTGGATCAACCTGCCGATCGGCCTCGCGGCGATCGTGCTGACGGCGCGCTTCGTGCCCGAGTCGCGGGCGGAGCGGTCGCGGCGGCTCGACCTGGTCGGGCAGGCCCTGGTCGCGTTGGTGCTCGCCGCGACCACCTACGCGCTCATCGAGGCACCACGCGCGGGGTGGGTGTCGGCGCAGACGCTCGGCCTGCTCGCCGTGGGGGTCGTCGCCGCGGTGGGGTTGGTGCGTTACGAGGCACACCGGAGCGAGCCGCTGATCGACCCCCGCTTCTTCCGTAGCCTGCCGTTCTCCGCGGCCAGCGCGATCGCCGTCTGCGGGATGGCCGCGTTCGGGGGCTTCCTGTTCGTCAACACCCTCTATCTGCAGGACGTGCGCGGCTACTCGCCGCTGATCGCCGGCGTGTGCACGCTGCCTCTGGCGGTGTTCACCACCGTGCTGGCGCCGCTGTCGGGGCGCATCACCGGCACCCACGGCCCGCGTGTCCCGATGCTGGTCGGCGGGACCGGGATGGCCCTGGGCGGTGCGCTGCTGTGGGGAGCCGGCGCCGGCACCGCGCTCACCCGGGTGCTGGCGGCGTACGTCCTGTTCGCGATCGGCTTCGGCATGCTGAACGCCCCGATCACGAACACGGCGGTCTCGGGCATGCCGCGCAGCCAGGCAGGCGTCGCCGCGGCGGTGGCCTCGACGAGCCGGCAGGTGGGTGCCGCGCTCGGCGTCGCCGTCGTCGGCTCCGTCCTCAACTCGGCGACCGGCGGATCGCTGGTCGAGCAGTTCCGCGCCGCGGGGGACGCCTGCTGGCTGGTCGTCGCGGGGCTGGGGGTGCTGGTCGTGCTCACCGCCCGCGCCAGCACCGGGATGCGTGCCCGTGCCAGCGTCGCGCGGGTCGCGCACCTGTTCGACGGCGACGAGGACGACGGTTCGCAGGTGCTCGTGCCGGGGCGCGATCCGGCCGTCTGAGGGCGCTCGCCGTCCCGCGTTCGGCGGCCGCCGGTGATCAGCGATTGC
>SCQZ01000276.1 GCA_004299665.1 Jatrophihabitans sp. | reverse complement strand
CGCGTCCGCGAGCTTGACGAAGTCCGGGATGCGGTGCTTGTGGGTCCCGAGGTCGGTCTGGCTGTAGCGCTCGCCGTAGAACAGCGTCTGCCACTGCCGCACCATGCCCAGGTTGCCGTTGTTGATGACGGCCACCTTGATCGGGATCCCCTCGATGGCGCAGGTGGCCAGTTCCTGGTTGGTCATCTGGAAGCACCCGTCGCCGTCGATGGCCCACACCAGCTTGTCCGGGCAGCCGACCTTCGCGCCCATCGCCGCCGGCACCGCGTAGCCCATCGTCCCGGCGCCGCCGGAGTTCAGCCAGGTGTACGGGTTCTCGTAGCCGATGAACTGCGCCGCCCACATCTGGTGCTGCCCCACCCCGGCCGCGAAGATCGTCTCGGGGCCGGCGATCTTTCCGAGGCGCTCGATCACGTACTGCGGCGAGAGCGTGCCGTCGGCCGGTTCGTCGTACCCGAGCGGGTAGGTCTCGCGCCACTGGTCGATCTGGCGCCACCACCCGCCCAGGTCCGCCCGCTGACCGGCGTCGAACTCGGCCTGCACCGCCGGGATCAGGTCGGCCAGCACCTCGCGCACGTCGCCGACGATCGGCACGTCGGCGACGCGGTTCTTGCCGATCTCGGCCGGGTCGATGTCGGCGTGGATGATCGCCGCACCCGGCGCGAACGTGGACAGTCGCCCGGTCACGCGGTCGTCGAAACGGGTTCCCAGCGCGATCAGCAGATCCGCCTTCTGCAGTGCGGTGACGGCCGTCACACACCCGTGCATGCCCGGCATGCCCAGGTGCTGGCGGTGCGAGTCCGGGAAGGCGCCGCGGGCCATGAGCGTGGTCACGACCGGGATGCCGGTGAGCTCGGCCAGGCGCCGCAACTCGGCCGTCGCCCGCCCCTTGAGCACCCCGCCGCCGACGTACAGGACCGGCCGGCGCGAACCGGCCATCAGCTTGGCGGCCTCGCGGATCTGCTTGCCGTGGGGCCGGGTGACCGGCCGGTACCCCGGCAGGTCGAGCTTGGGCGGCCAGGAGAAGGTCGTCTGCTCCTGCAGGACGTCCTTGGGCAGGTCGACGAGCACCGGGCCCGGGCGCCCGGTCGAGGCCAGGTGGAAGGCCTCGGCGATCACGCGCGGGATGTCCTCGGCCTGCTGCACGAGGAAGTTGTGCTTGGTGATCGGCAGCGTGATCCCGGAGATGTCGGCCTCCTGGAACGCGTCGGTCCCGATGAACGCCCGCCCCACCTGGCCGGTGATGGCCACGATCGGCACCGAGTCCATGTAGGCGTCCGCGATCGGGGTGACCAGATTCGTGGCGCCCGGGCCGGAGGTCGCCATGCAGACGCCCACCTTGCCGCTGGCCTGGGCGTACCCCTCGGCCGCGTGCCCGGCGCCTTGTTCGTGGCGCACGAGGATGTGGCGCACCTTCGTCGAGTCGTACAGCGGGTCGTAGGCGGGCAGGATGGCGCCACCGGGGATCCCGAAGACGACGTCGGCGCCGACCGCCTCGAGCGAACGGACCAGGGACTGCGCACCGGACCCGGTCTGCGATGAACTCATCGACAACTCCTGCCTTTCTCGCGGTCCGTCCTCGTGCCGTGGCCGTCACGGGTGCGGGCTCGCGCAACAAAAAACCCCTCGTGCGAGTGCACGAAGGGTGAGCGCGTCGGGGCTGGCTTCGGCCTAGACGCGCTGAATAACGAGTACGAGCGAACGCACGGGCCGAGCCTAACACCGCCGCGCGGGGCCGTACACCTTCCTGGGACGACCGTCTCAACAAGCGGGAAGATCCGCCGAATATGGGAACGCGCCTTGTGTAGTCGATGTTGATTCTGCTTTACTCGGATCACACAAGGGGAAATAGGGGACCGCGGGGGACGCGGGGGAACGACACCAGCCGTTTCCGACCAGAGGCAGTCTCCATGCGCATTCCCGCCCCCACCTCCGTCCGCTTCCTGGCGAGCAGCGGGTTCACCGTGTCGCTCGTCGTCGCCGTCACCGTGTCGCTGGCCACGCAGGCCGGCAGTACACCCGATCCCGCGAGCAGCCCCGCGGCCCGCCAGGTGGCGGTCACCCCGCTGCCCGCGCTCTCCTCGCTGCACGCGCTCACCCCGGCACCGGATGCCCCACCGCGTGCGCGACGCTGGACGCCGCCGGCCACGCCGAGCGCCGTCCCCAGCACCGTGGCCGCCCCGGCCCCGGCGCCGCAGCCCGTCGCTGCGGCCGCTCCGGCGGCTCCG
>SCQZ01000275.1 GCA_004299665.1 Jatrophihabitans sp. | reverse complement strand
TGTGCTCTTCCGATCTGGCCGGTGGCGTCCGGGTCCCGTCTCGGCCGGGGGCGACGGCCGCGGCCCTTGTGCAGCTTCTCGGCCACGGGTCAGGCGTGCGCGGTCGGGAAGCGGCTCGTCACGTTAGGGACAGTACTGTCCGAATCCGGCCGAAGCGGTGGTGGCGACCGTGGCCTCTCAGCCGCCCTCTCGAACCGCCGGCTGCGCCTCGGAGTCCGGATCGGCACCGGGCGCCGGGCGGTGCCGGCCGGCCGGCGCGGCGAGCGAACGGTGCAGGATCTGCGCGACGTCCAGGACCTGGACGTGCTCCTTGGCCGTACCGTCGCCCTTCTTCTCGGCGACGGCGTCGGACAGCATCACCATGCAGAACGGGCACGCGGTGCCGATCACGTCCGGGTCCAGGCCGATGGCCTCGTCCGTGCGCTCGCGGTTGATCCGCTTGCCGATCTTCTCCTCCATCCAGAACCGCGCGCCTCCCGCGCCGCAGCAGAAACCGCGGTCCTTGCAGCGGTGCATCTCGGTGCTGCGCAGTTGCGGGATCGCGGCGAGCACCTCGCGCGGCGGCGTGTACACCTTGTTGTGACGGCCCAGGTAGCACGGGTCGTGGTACGTGACGTCCAGGTCGACCGGCTGCACCGGGGTGAGCCGCCCCTCCTCTACGAGCTGGCCCAGCAGTTGCGTGTGGTGCACGACCTCGTAGTGGCCGCCGATCTGCGGGTACTCGTTCGCGAGCGTGTTGAAGCAGTGCGGGCAGGTCGCGACGATCTTCATCCCGCCGGCACGCTCGATCGAGTTGAGCGTCTCGACGTTCTGCATGCCCTGCATCTGGTACACGAACTCGTTGCCCAGACGGCGGGCCGGGTCACCCGTGCAACTCTCGCCCTGCCCCAGCACCGCGAACTCGACGCCCGCGACGTGCAGTAGTTCGGCGAAGGCCTTGGTGACCTTCTTCGAGCGGTCCTCCAGCGCCCCGGCGCAGCCGACCCAGAACAGGTACTCGATGTCGGCGTCGAGCTTGGTGCCCGGGGTGGCGCGGCGCACCTCGAAGTCGAGTTCGTTGATCCACTCGTCACGCCCGCTGTTGGCCATGCCCCAGGGGTTGCCCTTGTTCTCGATGTTGCGCAGCATGGTGCCGGCCTCGGAGGGGAACGCGGATTCGATCAGCACCTGGTAGCGGCGCATGTCGACGATGTGGTCGACGTGCTCGATGTCGACAGGGCACTGCTCGACGCACGCGCCGCACGTGGTGCACGACCACAGCACGTCCGGATCGATGACGCCGCCGGCGGCCGCGTCACCGACGAGCGGACGGAGCGCCTGCTCGATGGTGCTGCCCGCCACGCGCGGAAACCCGGCCTCCGGCACGCCGTGTCCGTGCGGGGCGTTCGCGAAGTCGGGGGTCGCGCCGTCGGGAACCGTGGCGGTGCCGAAGATGTAGGGCGCCTTCGCGAACAAGTGATCGCGCAGATCCATGATCAGCAGCTTCGGGGACAGCGGCTTGCCGGTGTTCCAGGCCGGGCACTGGGACTGGCACCGCCCGCACTCGGTGCAGGTCGCCATGTCGAGGTAGCCCTTCCAGGTGAAGTCCTCGATCCTGCCGCGCCCGAAGACGGTGTCCTCGGAGAGGTTCTCGGCGTCGGCGAAGTCGATCGGCGCGCCGGCGGGGTCGGTGACGGGCTTGAGCTCGCGCAGCGCGTCCGGTTCGGTCTTGGTCAGCACGTTCAGCGGTGCAAGGAAGATGTGCAGGTGCTTCGAGTGCAGCACGAGCACCAGGAACCCGAAGATCACTGCCATCTGCGCGATGATGAAGATCGTCTCGACGGCCTGGTTGTACGCGCCGGCGCCGAGCGCGTGGCCGACCAGCCAGGACGCGAACGGCCAACCCGACCTGCCCCAGGGGAAGTGGCCGGTGTTGAACTGGGCGCCGCGGTAGACGAGCAAGGTCACGATGACGGCACCGATCATCCACAAGATCGTCTCCGCGGCCTTGTTGTGCGACCCGTAGAAGCGGCTCTGGCGCTGCAGCCGGCGCGGGTACGTGCGGTGCCGGTTGATCGCGAACCAGGTGATCGCGATGAGGACGAACACCGCGAACAGATCCTCGAGGAAGCCCAGCCAGCGGGCATGCCCGAAGAACGGGAAGGCGAAGTCACGGCTGACGACCAGGGCGCCGTACGCCTCGACGATCGTGATGCCCAGGACGAGGAAGCCCCAGAAGGTCAGGAAGTGCATGGTGCCGGGCAGGGCCCAGCGCAGCAGCCGGCGCTGGCCGAACACCTCGCGCGCCTGGTCCTTGGCGCGCTGCCGGATGTCCTCGAGCCGGCCGGGCGAGGCGGTGCCCGAGCCGATCAGCTTGGCGAGCCAGAGGGCCCGGCGCCCGGTGAGCGCGACGGCGGCCAGCAGCAGGCCGATGCCGAATCCGATGCGCAGCCAGCCGGGGAAGGTGTACTCCCAGTCGACGAAGACGCCGGTGGCGAGGTGCTGATGCACGCGATGCTCCTAGGTTCTCGGTCTTGCCCGCGAAGCCTATTCGCTGCTACCGGCCGGTAACGACCGGAGCGGGCAGCGTCACCCCCCTTGCTGGGTCGACGGGAGGGCACTTTTCCCCTGTGACGTCCGTCGCCGGCGGCGCCGGCCGGATGTCACAGGGGAAGGGTGAGGGGCGCGGTGAGCTCTACCTCCCAGCCGCGCGAGAACCCGGACGCGTCCCGGCGCCGACCGCGCTCGCGGGCGTTGCGCACCCTGGCCGCCAGCAACTCCGGGGTCCGCGTATCCAGCCATCCCCAGCGGGCGATCGAAACGCCCAGGTCCTCGAGTTCCTCCTGGCGTCGTTTCTCCCTGGTCAGGACCTCCCGGTCGGTGTACTTGGCCCTGCCGTCGGCCTCGCCCGCGGCGCCGACGTCGTCCCAGTAGAAGTCGGTGCGCGCCACGACCCAGCCCCGCGCGTCGCGTATCCGCACCTGCAACTGGGGTCGCGGCAGGTCCAGGCGGGCGACGACGAGGCGGCTGAGGGATTCCAGCGGTGACTCGCTGCGGCCGTCGACCTGGCGCAGGGCCGCCCTGGCACGCCGGATCCCGGGCCAGCGCGCACAGGCGTCGACGACCTCGACGATCTCCAGCGGCGTGGTCAGGCGCCGTTGCAGCGCGTTGTCGGCGGCGACCACGGCAGCAGCGGCCGGCACCGTCCGCGCGAGATCGACGACGGTGCGTGCGACGGATGTCAGGCACGCCCCGTCGACCGTGACGACGTCCCCGTTCGGCAGGGTGGCGCGATGCAAGAGGGCAGCGGGCACGTCGCCCGTTCCGCGCGGCTCGACCGTGAGATCCGGTCGCCGTGGCGGTGGGCCGAGCAGCGGCAGGCCGTGCACCACTGCCGCGGACCGGTGGCTGATCACGCTGCCGGCACAGGCCCGCGCGGCCGCGACCGCGGCGTCACGTGGCTGGGTCGGGGCGAGCGTGAACTGGTCATGGCGCAGCCGCAACAGGCGCCCGCCGCGCACGGCCCGCCAGGTTGCCGAGTCGGACCAGCCGTGCGCACGCAGGTCGGCGCGGCTGAACACGGGCATGGCGGGCAGCGTCGGCATGGCGGCTATCGCAGGGCAGTGATACCGGTGCGGCGGAACGGATCGTGACGGCTGTGGACGACGCGCGCCCTGTGGACGGCGACGTGACACGGTGGACCGGCTCGCCCGCTGCGTCCGTTCGGGGTCCCAGTTCTCCCCCAGACGTCCGGCCGGGGGCCCAGTTCTCCCCCCAGACGTCCGGCCGGGCCCCAACTCTTCCCCCGGGGCGTCCGGTGGAGGGCCGTGCTGCCGGACGTGTCAGGGGAAAGGTCAGGAGGCGGGCGGCGACCCGATTGCGGCACAATCGCGGTCGTGGCGAAGAGCGTCGGGGCGAAGAGCGCGGGCAGGACCTCCCGAGTCCCCGCGGCGGTCGGGGCCATCCCGGTCGTCGGCGACCTGGTCAAGCAGGCCGACTCGCAGGCGCAGTGGCTACACGACGTCCTGGAGCAGAACGCGCGGCTGGTCGGCCAGTTCCCGGCGACCCTCAAGGCGTTCAACGACTCGCTGGATCAATTCAACCGGACGATCGGGCGGCTGGACCGGGCGGTCGGGCGCGTCGAGGCGGTGGCGGGGCAGTTCACCGGCCCGCTGGATCACGTGCGCGAACTGCCGGACGTGCTCGACGCGCTGCGGCGCGAGGCGCTGCCCGCACTGCGCGCCGCCACCGACACCCAGACCCAGGTGGCGCTGCTCACATCGACGCTCGAGCGCATCCTCACCGTGCTCGGCGACCTGCCGGGGGCGGGAATCCTCAGGCGCCTGGCGACCGGGCGGCCCGAGGCCGACACCGCCGGTCATTCGCGGCCCGGCCCGGGCGAGCCGGGCGCGCCCGGCTGAGAGATGCCGCAACGATCCGGGTATCTGCTAGCCCGATAACGGTTGTCCGATGTCGGACCCGGATGATGGGGTGGACAGGTGATTCGCTTCGAGAGCGTCACCAAGCGCTTCCGGGGCGGTGGGATCGCCGTCGACGCGCTGGACCTCGAGGCCCCCACCGGCAAGATCACGGTCCTGGTCGGGCCGTCCGGCTGCGGCAAGACCACCTCGCTTCGCATGGTGAACCGCATGGTGGAGCCGACCTCGGGCCGGATCTGGCTCGACGACCGTGACACCGCCAAGGTCCGGCCCGCCACGCTGCGGCGCGGCATCGGCTACGTCATCCAGCAGGCCGGGCTGTTCCCGCACCGCACCGTGGTGGACAACGTCGCGACGGTGCCCGTGCTGCTCGGGCTGCCCCGCCGCGACGCCCGGCGGCAGGCGCTGGACCTGCTCGAACGGGTCGGACTGCCACGCGAACTCGGTGAGCGCTACCCGGCGCAACTCTCGGGGGGCCAGCAGCAGCGGGTGGGCGTCGCCCGGGCGCTGGCCGCCGACCCGCCCGTCATGCTCATGGACGAACCGTTCTCGGCCGTCGACCCCGTGGTACGGGCGCAACTGCAGGACGAGTTCCTCCGGCTGCAGGGCGAACTCGGCAAGACGATCCTGTTCGTCACCCACGACATCGACGAGGCGATCAAGCTCGGGGACCAGGTCGCGGTGCTGCGGACGGGCGGGCGGCTGGCGCAGGTCGCGACGCCGGCCGAACTGCTCTCGCACCCGGCCGACGCGTTCGTCGCGGGCTTCGTCGGCCGCGACCGCGGCTACCGCGCGCTCGGGTTCGCCGCGGCCGGAGAGTTGCCGCTGGCGCATGAGCCGGTCGTGACCGTCGGCGACGCCCTGGCCGCGACGCCGCCGCGGGCGGTGGACGGCTGGGCGCTGGTCGTCGACGCCGAGCGCCGGCCGCTGGGCTGGCTCGCGGTCGGCGGGCTCGGCGAGGCGCAACTGTCCGGCCCGGTCGTCGAGGATCTGCTCAACCTCGGGGGCACGCTGGCCACCGAGAGCGGCACGCTGCGCGAGGCGCTGGACGCGGCGCTGTCCTCGCCCAGCGGCCGCGGCGTGATCGTCGACGAGGACGGCCGGTTCGCCGGCACCGTCACCGCCAGCGAGGTCCTCACCCGCATCGAGCGGCGCGCGAGCGTGCTGCGTCAGGAGGCGATCGAGTCCGCGGCCGCCGAGGTGATTGCTCTGCAGCCGTGAACCTGTGGAGCTACCTGCAGCAGCACAGCGGTGACCTCGCGGGCTGGACCTGGACGACGGTCTGGCTGGCCGCGCTGCCGCTGCTGGTCGGGCTGGCGATCGCCCTGCCGCTCGGCTGGCTCGCCAGCCGGCTGCGCTGGACGTACCCGCCGCTGGTGACGGCGACCGGCATCCTCTACACGATCCCGTCGCTGGTGTTGTTCATCGTGCTGCCGGGGCTGCTCGGCACCCGGATCCTGGATACCGTCAACGTCGCGGTCGCCCTCACCGCCTACACGGTCGCACTGCTGGTCCGGATCGTCGCCGACGGCCTGTCGTCGGTGTCGACCACGACGCTGTCCGCCGCGAGCGCGATGGGCTATACCGCCCGGCAGCGGCTGTTCGGGGTGCAGCTGCCGATCGCGGTACCCGTGATCGGTGCGGGGCTGCGGGTCGCGGCGGTCAGCAACGTCAGCCTCGTCTCGGTGGCGTCGATCATCGGCGTGCCACAACTCGGTCGGATGTTCATCGACGGCAGCAACCTGTCCACGCTCGGTCCGATCGTCGACGGTCTGATCGCCTTCGTCGTCCTCGCGCTCGTGTTCGACGGGCTGATCCTGCTGGGCATCCGCACCCTGTCGCCCTGGGCGAAGCAGGCGCTCGCGTGAGTACCGCAGCCGTCATCGCCGACAAGTTCCTGCCCGGGCTCGATCGCGTGCCGGTCTGGCTGAACGACCCCGCGAACTGGACCGGCCCGAACGGGCTGCTCGAGCGGATCGGTCAGCACCTCGGGTACAGCGTGTCCGCGGTCGTGGTCGCGCTGCTGATCGCGCTTCCGCTGGGGCTGGTCATCGGGCACACCGGCCGCGGCGTGTTCCTCGTCGTCGGGCTGGCCAACGGTCTGCGGGCGGTGCCGATCCTGGGGTTGTTGTTGCTGCTGGTCGTGTGGCTCTCGCCGCACCTGCACGCCCGCCTGACTGTCCCGGGGCTGATACCCCCGGGCGGGTTCGCCTACATCGTGCCGATCGAGATCGCGCTCGTGCTGCTGGCGATCCCGCCGATCCTGAGCAACACCTATGCCGGCGTGCAGGCCGTGGACCCGGCCGTCCGCGACGCCGGCGAGGGCATGGGCATGCGGGGTTCGCAGGTGATCTGGCAGGTGGAGTTCCCGTGCGCCCTGCCGCTGGTGATGTCGGGGTTGCGCAGCGCAACCCTGCAGGTCATCGCCACCGCCACCGTTGCCGCGTACGTCCCGTTCCTCGGCGGGCTCGGGCGGTTCATCCTCGACGGCCAGGACCAGCTCACCAACCTGCGGTACGGCTACCCTGCGATGGTGTCCGCGGGGATAGTGGTCGCGGTCCTGGCGGTTGTCGTCGATCTGCTGCTGGCGCTGGTGCAGCGGCTGGTCGTCTCCCGGGGCGTCGCCGAGCGGTACCGCCGCCGGCGCGGCGTCCGAGCTGTACCCGAACCGGCATGACGCGCGGTCCGCACGACGGCGTCACCTCGATACCCCGTCCCGCCCACGCACCGCCCAAGACACGAGGAGAACGATGAAGCGCACCCGCATCCTGAGTGCATCCCTTGCACTGGTGGCCGCCGCGGCCCTGGCCGCCTGTGGCAGCAGCGGCAGTTCCGGGAAGGCCGCCAACACCGGCGGCAACGGCAGCAGCGCACCGGCCGCCGCGCAGAGCACCTTCCCGTCGCAGCCCGGCTCGATCGTCGTCGGGTCGGCCGACTTCCCCGAGAACCAGCTGCTCGCGCTCATCTACGGCGACGCGATGGCGGCCAAGGGCGTCAAGGTGACGCAGCGGCCGAACATCGGGGAGCGCTCGGTGTACATGACCGCGCTGCAGGACGGTTCGATCGACTTCATCCCCGAGTACAGCGGCTCGATCCTGGCCTACCTGGACAGCACCGCGACGGCCAAGTCGCCCGCCGACGTGTACACCGCGCTGCAGACGGTGGCGGCGAGCAAGGGGCTGGTCGCGCTGAAGTACGCCGCGGCGCAGGACAGCGACACGATCACGGTGACCAAGGCGACGGCGGACAAGTACCACCTCAGTTCGATCGCCGACCTCCAGCCGATCGCCGCGAACCTGACCTTCGGCGCGCCCGCACAGTTCCAGACCCGCCCCGACGGCATCCCCGCCCTCAAGAGCGTCTACGGTGTCGTGTTCGGCACCTTCACCCCGCTCAAGGCCGGTGGCACGTTCACGGTCACGGCGTTGCAGGACGGCAGCGTGCAGGCGGCGGACGTCTTTTCCACCGATCCGGCGATGAAGAAGTACGGCTTCGTCGCGCTCAAGGATCCGAAGAGCATGTTCGCCGCGCAGAACATCGTGCCCATCGCGAAGGCCGGGAAGATCAGCCAGCCGGCCGTGAACGCCTGCAACGCCGTCTCCGCGAAGCTGGACACTGCGACACTTCTGGACCTGGTGTCTCAGGTGGCCGGCGGTGCCGATCCCGCGACGGTCGCCACGCAGTGGCTCGCGAGCGTCGGGCTGGGGTAGGCGCGGTCCACGGGGCGCGGTGTGTGCCCGCCAGCGGGAGGCCGTCGTCCGGATGGCGTCGCGGCGAACAGGGAGATGGGGTTCGAGTGAGACTGTCCGTGATCGGAACGGGTTATCTCGGGACCACCCACGCGGCGGCCATGGCGGAGTTGGGCCACGAGGTCGCAGCGTTCGACGTGGACGCCGGCAAGGTCGCGAGGCTGGCGCGCGGCGAGGTTCCCTTCTACGAGCCGGGACTACCCGCCCTGCTGACCGGGAACCTTGCTCGCGGCCGGCTGCGCTTGTGCCGGTCGCTGCGCGAGGCGGTGGACTTCGCCGAGGTGCACTTCGTCTGTGTCGGGACGCCGCAGCGGGCCGGGGAGTATGCGGCGGACCTGCGCTTCGTCGAGGCGGCCATGTCGGAGATCGCCGCGCTGGTGCGCCCGGGGGCGAGCGTGGTGGGCAAGTCGACCGTCCCGGTGGGCACGGCCGCCCGGCTGGCACCGATGATCACCGCGGCCGGGGCGAGCCTGGTGTGGAATCCGGAGTTCCTGCGTGAAGGCCTGGCGGTGGCCGACACGCTGCGCCCCGATCGCATCGTGATCGGCGTGGACCGTGCGCGCGGCGGGCTCGACGCGGTCGAGGCCGTGTACGCGCCGATCGTCCGGGAGCACGGGACGCCGACGATCGTGACCGACTTCGCCACGGCCGAACTGGTCAAGGTCGCCGCCAACGCCTTTCTCGCCACCAAGATCTCGTTCATCAACGCCATGGCCGAGGTGTGCGAGGCCACCGGCGCCGATGTCACGCAGTTGGCCGACGCGATCGGACACGACGCGAGGATCGGACATCGCTTCCTGCGCGCCGGGCTGGGGTTCGGCGGCGGCTGCCTGCCGAAGGACATCCGGGCCTTCATGGCCAGGGCCGGTGAGTTGGGGGTGGACGAGGCGTTGACGTTCCTCAAGAACGTCGACGAGATCAACCAGCGGCGCCGCCAGCGCACGGTGGATCTCGCCCGGGAACTCTGCGACGGTTCGCTGGCCGGGCGGCGCGTCGCGATCCTGGGACTGGCCTTCAAGCCGGACAGTGACGACATCCGCGACTCCCCGGCGCTGGACGTCGCCATGCGCATCCGGCGCGAGGGTGCCCTCGTGCGTGCCTACGACCCGCACGCGATCGCCAACGCCCGGATCGCGTACCCGGGTCTGGACTACGCGATCTCGGAGATCGATGCGTGCGACGGTGCCGACGTCGTCCTGCTGCTGACCGAGTGGGAGCAGTTCCGGGCCCTCGACCCGTCCGCGCTCAAACGGGTCGTGGCCCGTCCGTTCCTGGTGGACGGGCGCAACGCGCTCCCGCGCCGGTTGTGGCTCGAGCAGGGCTGGGAGGTACGCGCGCTCGGTCGGCCGCACCCGGATCAGCGCGTGACCTGAGCGGCCGCCCGCTTGCAGCAGTTTGCGGGGGGCGCCGTTGTGGGACGATGGCGGTCGATGACGACGGTGGCCCTGCAGCGTGCACCGCGGCCGGCGCTGGGGGCGCTGCGCCGGAACATCCGCGCGTGGTACCCGACCATCGTCGTCGCGGCCAACGCGGTGGCGTTCCTGCTCGTCCGCCCGGACGTCAACGACCTGTGGGCCGCCCGTGCCCGCGCGACGGCGGTGCGCAACGGCGTCGGGCTGACGTACTGGTTCTCCTGGTTCTCCGGCGGGTCGACCCCGGGCAACTACTCGGTGCTGACGCCCTACCTGTCCGCGTTCACGACCGCCGAGGTGCTGTGCGCGATCTCCGCCGTCGCCATCCCGGCCCTGGTGCTGGTCGCGCTCAAGGACATGCCGCACCCGGTGCTGGGTTCGACGGTCGCGGCGTTCGCCGCGGTCTGCAACCTGTGGAGCGGGCGGGTGCCGTTCCTGTTCGGCGGCGCGCTCGCCGTGGCGGCGATCTGGGCGTTCCGCCGCCGGCAGGTCGCGGCGACCGTGGTGCTGGCGCTGCTGAGCATCCTCGCCTCGCCGGTCACCGGCGCGTTCCTGGCGCTCGGGCTGGCGGGCGTCTTCTTGTCCTACCGGCAGTACCGGCGTGCCGCGCTGATCGTCATCGTCGCCATCGGGATCGGGATGGGGACCGTCGGGGTGGTGTTCGGGACACCGGGACCCGAGCCGTTCTCGGACCCGCTCAAGGTCGAGATGGTCAGCGGCCTGCTGCTGCTGCTGCTCGCGCGCCCGCCGATCTGGCTGCGGACCTCGATCTGGGTGACGGTGCTCGCGACCTTCGTGCTGGCGGCCTTCCCGAACGGCATGGGATCGAACCTGTCGCGCATCGTCTGGTACTGCCTTCCGGTGGCGGTGCTGGGGCTGTCCCGGTTCCGGGTCTGGATCTTGTCCCTGATCGTCGTCCCGCTGCTGGTCGCGGGCGCCAACGGCACGGTCACCGACCTGCTCAACGCCTCCAACCCGGTCTCGACGGTCGGCTACTACCGGCCGCTCGCCGCGCGTCTCGACCAGATCCAGGGGCTGTCCGACTATCGCGTCGAGGTCGTCAACCACGGCGCCCATGCCGGGTACGACGCGCTGCTGAACCACGCCATGCTGGCGCGCGGATGGGAGACGCAGGAGGACATCGCCCTCAACGCTCCGTTGGCCAGCGCCAGCCTGGACGCGGTCAGCTACCGGATCTGGCTGGACAACAACGCCGTCGGCTACGTGGCGTTGCCGACGATGGCCGTCAACACCGATCCGGAGTACCGCCTCGTCCAGGGCGCGACGCTGCCCTACCTGAAGCTGTTGTGGCAGACCAGGGACTGGACGCTGTTCCAGGTGACGAACCCGACGCCGATCGCGATGCCGCCCGCGCGGGTGACCAAGGCGTCGCAGTCCGCGCTCACGATCGAGATCCCGTGCGCCTGCACGATCAGCCTGCGGGTCCGGTGGTCGCAGTACCTGCAGGCGGCCCTCAAGGACACCAAGACCTCGGCGATCGTCTCCAACGACGGGTCGGGCTGGACGCAACTGCTCGTCCCACGAGCCGGCGTGTACGTCTTGCGCGGCAAGTTGATCTGAGCCGCCGGCCACCGGCGGCGGCCGGAGTCCGACCGCGTGCGCCCGAAGTGAGCAAGGTCACAGTCGGTCCCGGAACTTGAGTCGCCCTGACTCAGTTCTTTTGACGTAGGCCCGCGCCGGACTGCAGGATGGGCGCAGGCAACCAGGCACCGAAGAACTCGGCACCACAGACAACCGGAAACCAAGGAGCATCCATGACTCGAGCGGTCGGCATCGACCTCGGCACCACCAACTCCGTCGTCGCGGTCCTGTCCGGCGGCGAACCGGAGGTCATCGCGAACTCGGAGGGCTCGCGCACCACCCCGTCGGTCGTCGCCTTCGCCAAGAACGGCGAGGTGCTCGTCGGCGAGGTCGCCAAGCGGCAGGCGGTCACCAACGTCGACCGGACCATCCGCTCGGTGAAGCGCCACATGGGCGACCCGAACTTCAAGGTCGACATCGACGGCAAGGCGTACACCGCCCAGGAGATCAGCGCCCGGGTGCTGCAGAAGCTCAAGCGGGACGCGGAGGCCTACCTCGGCGAGAAGGTGTCCGACGCGGTCATCACCGTCCCGGCATACTTCAACGACGCCCAGCGCCAGGCCACCAAGGAGGCCGGCGAGATCGCGGGCATGAACGTCCTGCGCATCATCAACGAGCCGACCGCCGCGGCACTCGCCTACGGGCTGGACAAGGGCGACACCGAGCAGACGATCCTCGTCTTCGACCTGGGCGGCGGCACGTTCGACGTGTCCCTGCTGGAGATCGGTGACGGCGTCATCGAGGTCAAGGCCACCAACGGCGACAACCACCTCGGTGGCGACGACTGGGACGAGCGGATCATCACCTGGCTGGTGGACAAGTTCAAGGCCGCGCACGGCATCGACCTGACCAAGGACAAGATGGCGATGCAGCGCCTGCGCGAGGCCGCGGAGAAGGCGAAGATCGAACTGTCCGCGCAGCAGCAGACCAGCATCAACTTGCCCTACATCACCGTCGACGCCGAGAAGAACCCGCTTTTCCTGGACGAGACGCTCTCCCGCGCCGAGTTCCAGAAGATCACCTCGGACCTCCTCGACCGCTGCCGCGCGCCGTTCCAGAACGTGATCAAGGACGCCGGCGTGGACGTCAGCAAGGTCGACCACGTGGTGCTCGTCGGCGGCTCGACCCGCATGCCGGCCGTCGTCGACCTGGTCAAGGAACTCACCGGCGGGCGCGAGCCGAACAAGGGCGTCAACCCGGACGAGGTCGTCGCGGTCGGCGCGAGCCTGCAGGCCGGCGTGCTCAAGGGCGAGGTCAAGGACGTCCTGCTGCTGGACGTCACCCCGCTGTCGCTGGGCATCGAGACCAAGGGCGGCATCATGACCAAGCTGATCGAGCGCAACACCACGATCCCGACCAAGCGCAGCGAGATCTTCACGACGGCGGACGACAACCAGTCCAGCGTCCAGATCCAGGTCTACCAAGGCGAGCGGGACATCGCCGCCTACAACAAGAAGCTCGGCATGTTCGAGCTGACGGGCCTGCCGCCGGCGCCGCGCGGCGTGCCGCAGATCGAGGTCACGTTCGACATCGACGCGAACGGCATCGTGCACGTGTCGGCGAAGGACATGGCCACCGGCAAGGAACAGGGCATGACGATCACCGGCGGCTCGGGGCTGGGCAAGGACGAGATCGACCGGATGATGAAGGACGCCGAGGCGCACGCCGAGGAGGACCGCGCCCGCCGCGAGCAGGCCGAGATCCGCAACTCCGCGGAGGCGATGCAGTTCTCGACGGAGAAGTTCCTGGCCGAGAACGGCGACAAGCTGCCGGCGGACAAGAAGACGGAGTTGGAGGCGGCGGTCGAGGAGTTGAAGAAGTCGCTCGAGGGCGCCGACTTCGACGCGATCAAGGCGGCGCAGGAGAAGGTGTCGCGGGTGGCCACCGAGGCCGGCGGTGCGATGTACGAGGCGGCCCAGGCCGCCGCGGGTGCCTCCGGCGGCGCCGCGGGCCCGGACTTCACCAAGCACGAGTCCGCCGACGATGCGGTGGTGGACGCCGAGGTCGTCGACGAGGGGCCCGCGCAGGAGGGTAAGTGAGCCCCGAGCG
>SCQZ01000029.1 GCA_004299665.1 Jatrophihabitans sp. | reverse complement strand
ATCCGGGCCAGCAAGGCCGACGGCGCCCATGAGTCCGGTCTCACCGCGCTGATCTGGAACCAGGTCCTCAGCTACGGCACGGACGCCATGATCACCGTGGCGCTCGCCGGCACCGTCTTCTTCGGCGCCTCCAGCCACGCGCAGCGCGGCAACGTGCTGCTCTACCTGCTGATCACCATGGCGCCGTTCGCCGTCGTCGCGCCGATCATCGGCCCGGTGCTCGACCGGTTCCAGCACGGCCGGCGCTGGACGATGGCCGCCACCGCGATCGGCCGTGGCGTGCTCGCGCTGATCATGGCCGACCACAGCAGCGAACTGCTCGTGCTGTATCCCTGCGCCCTCGGCTCGCTGGTGCTGTCCAAGGCGTACGTGGTGCTGCGTGCCGCGGCCGCACCGCGGCTGGTTCCGCGGGGGATGTCCCTCACCGAGGCCAACGCCCGGCTGTCGATCTTCGGCCTGGGCTCGACGCTGGTGCTGGGCGGGTTCGTCGGGCTGGTGATCAAGTTGACCGGCTCGTACTCGACGGGGCTGGTGCTGTCGGCGATCGGATTCGGCACCTGCGCCTTCTTCGCCTTCCGGCTGCCCTCCCAGGTCGACTCGGCCACCCCCGCACCCGTGCACCCCGGCGAGGCGCCCCGCCCCCCGGCGCAGCACCAGGTACCGCCCCTGGAGCGGCTGCGGACGTGGGCACAGCGCGGCTTCGAACCGCACATCGTGACGGCCCTGCAGGCCGAGTCGGTGCTGCGGCTTCTGTCCGGGCTCCTGACGATCTACCTCGCCTTCTACATCGAGGGCACGGCGCACGGATTCCAGGCGGCGGCCGAACTTGCCGCGGTTATCGCCGCCGCCGGGGTCGGGAACATCGTCGGCACCGCGATCGGCACCAAGGTCAAACTGCATCAGCCCGAACGCGTCGTCAGCGTCTCGACGATCGTCGCGGCACTCACCTGCCTGATCGTCGCCCTCGCGTTCGACGTGACCTTCGCCGTCGCCGGGATCCTGATCGCCATGGTCGCGAACGCGCTGTCGAAGATCGCGCTGGACGCGCTGATCCAGCGCGACGTTCCCGAGACGCTGCGCTCCAGTGCGTTCGCGCGGTCCGAGACCTTCCTGCAACTGTCCTGGGTGCTGGGGGCGGCGATCGGTGTCGTGCTGCCGAGTTCCTCCCGCGGCGACGGCCCGATCGGGTTCTGGGTGGCCACGGCCGTCGTCGGCACCGTCGCCGTCCTCGTGGTGCTGCGCCAGCGTGTCCTCGCCGCCGACCGGGCCCGGCGCGCCTGGGGCGACGGGCCGCACGGGACCGGACCGGTTGGCGAGGTGCCGCGGTGAGCCCGGTCCTCGTGGTGACCGCGGTCGAGGCGGAGCGCGCCGCCGTGCTGGCCGCCGCACCGGGCGCGCACGTCGTCGTCGCCGGGGTGGGCCCCGCCGCGGCGGCCGCCGGAACCGCGGCGGCGCTCGCCGCCGGCGGGTGGGACCTGGTCGTGTGCGCCGGGATCGCCGGGGGCTTCGCCCCCCTCGGGTTCGGTGACGTGGCGGTCGCCGACGCGATCGTCTTCGCCGACCTGGGGGTCGAGCACCCCGGCGGGTTCGCCCCGATCTCCAGCACCGGTTTCGGCACCGAGCGCTACGGCGTGGACCCGGCCCTGGCCGCCGACCTCGCCGGGCGCTGCGGCGCGTCGGTGGGCGCGGTGCTGACGGTAGCGACGGTGACGGCGACGGCCGCGACGGCCGCCCGCCTGGCAGGTCGCTTCCCGGGCGCCGTGGCCGAGGCGATGGAGGGGGCCGGCGTGGCGGCGGCGGCGGCACGGTTCGGTGTTCCGGTGGCCGAGGTCCGCACGGTGAGCAATCCGGTGGGCCCGCGCGACCGGGCGGCGTGGCAGGTGTCTCGGGCGCTCGAGGCGCTCGGTGCGGCGATGGCGAAGGTGATCGGATGAAGCTGGCGTTCTCCCCCTGCCCCAACGACACCTTCGTCTTCCACGCCTGGGTGCACGGGCTGGTCGCCGGCGCCCCGCCGGTGCAGGTCACCTACGCCGACATCGACGTCACCAATTCGGCGGCCGAGCGGGGCGATTTCGACGTGGTGAAGGTGTCGTTCGCGGCGCTGCCGTGGCTGCTGGACCGGTACGCGCTGCTGCCCTGCGGCGGCGCGCTCGGGCGCGGGTGCGGCCCGCTGGTGCTCACCCGCGGGGACCTCCCGTCGCTGGACGGCCGGACCGTCGCCGTGCCGAGCGAGCGCTCGACGGCCTACCTGCTGTTCCGGCTGTGGGCGGCCGGACAGCGCCCGTCCCGCATCGAGGTCGTGCCGTTCGCGCAGATCATGCCGGGCGTGCGCGACGGCGCGTACGACGCCGGGCTGGTGATCCACGAGGCGCGCTTCACCTACCCGTCGTACGGGCTGACCGCGCTGGCGGACCTGGGGCAGTGGTGGGAGGCCGACACCGGGCTGCCGATCCCGCTCGGTGCCATCCTGGCGCGGCGCGACCTGAACGGCGCGGCGATCGCGCGGACGGTGCGGGCCTCGGTCGAGCACGCCTGGTCCGACCCCGCCGCGTCGGCCGCCTACGTCGCGGCGCACGCCGCCGAGATGGACCCGGACGTGCAGCGCCGCCACATCGCGCTGTACGTCAACGCGTTCACCCGCGACCTCGGCGCCGAGGGTTACGCGGCCGTGGACGCGCTGCTGGGGCGGGCGGCCGCGGCCGGCCTGGTGCCGCCCGTGCCCGCTGATCAACTCGCCCGGACGCCCGCCTGAGCGCGGCTCCCGGCGGGTCGATCAGGCGGGGTCAGGCGCGCTCAGGCGTCGAGGTTGTCCGCGAAGGCGCGCAGCAGGCCGGCGACCTTGCGGGCCTCGGGCCGGTCCGGGTAGTGCCCGCGCCGCAGCGAGTTCGACATCCGGTCGAGCACCTTGATCAGGTCCTCGACCAGCGGGGCGACCTCCTCGGCCGGCTTGCGGGTCGCGCGCACCACCGACGGCGGCGGCTCGAGCAGGCGCACCTGCATCGCCTGGTTGCCCTTGCGCCCGGAGACGATCCCGAACTCCACCCGCTGCCCGGGCTTGAGTTCGGTGACGCCGGTCGGGAGGGCGTCGCGGTGCACGAAGACGTCCTCGCCCTCGTCGTTGGAGAGGAAGCCGAAGCCCTTCTCCGCATTGAAGAACTTCACCTTGCCGGTGGGCACCGCGGGGCTCCTGACTCACGCAGCGGAACGAACGACCGCAACGCTACCCGGTGCCCGGCGGGAAATACGGCCTGCGGCGGCCCGGATCGCGCGCCCGTGGCAGACTGGAACGTCCGTACCGGTCAGATCGAGAGGGCCAACGATGGCGAGCGAGCCGCTGACTCCCGCGCAGTTCCGGGCACCGGCCCGGCCCACCGACGACTTCCACGTCAACGAGTTGGCCGCGGACCTGGTCGGCGCCTTCTCCCCCTACGGCCCGGAGCTGGAGTTCCCGCTCCCGCCGTCGGCGCTGCGCTACCGCCACCCGGCCCGTGAGGACCGTCCCAACCTCGCCGGCGGGTACTGACCCACGGCCCACCCTCCGTCGTCACACGCCGTGCCGCCGATGCCCGCCGGCGCGGACTCGGTGCTCGGCTGGCTGCGCGGGCGGACGGACGGCGAACTCGCCGACCTGCTGCGCCGCCGCCCGGACCTGACCCTGCCCGCCCCCGCCGATCTGACCGCCCTGGCCGGGCGGCTGTCCGTCCGGTCATCCGTGCAGCGCGCCCTCGACGGTCTGGACGCCTATACGTTGCAGGTCCTGGCGGCCGTGATGCACGGGGACGCCGGCTCGGACGGTCACGACCCCGCCTTCGGTGACGCCCTCGCCGATCTGCGCGCCCTCGCGCTGGTCTGGGACGACGG
>SCQZ01000274.1 GCA_004299665.1 Jatrophihabitans sp. | reverse complement strand
CCCAGCGCGACGAGGCCGCGACCGCCTTCGACGGCCCCGTGGACCTGGCCCGCCCGGGCTGGTCGTTCGAACTCTGACCGCTTCGACATGCGTTCGCGGGGCGCGGGCCCCGCGGACGCATGTCAGATCGCCTGGTCGCGGCGCCGATGCCGTCGCGAGGCGGTCGGCGGCACGCCGGAGCGGATCTCGGCGAGCAACCGCGTCGCCAGCGCGTCGGCCTTCTCCCCGGCCCGGGCCGGGCCGCCCTCGGGCGCGAAGAACTCGACGCGGACCCGCGCCGCGCCGGGGCGCCACACCTGGTCGGTCGTGCCGTGCACCCGGCAGCAGACGATCACCGTTCCCGGGACGGCGACGGCCAGCCACCCCACCCCGCTGCGTGCCGGCAGCGTGCGGCCGTGGGACAAGGTGCCCTCCGGGAACACCCCGAGGCACGAGCCGTCCCGCAGCGCCTGCCGGGCGGTGCGCATCGCGGACGTGCTGGCGCCGCGTTCGATGGGGATCTGGCGCATGCCGTCCAGCACCCGGGCGGCGATCGGGTTCTTCCAGAGCGAGGACTTGGCCAGGGCACGGATCAGCCGCCGCTGCCGCGCGGCGTACCCGATCGCGATCGGGTCCCAGTGGCTGTCGTGGTTGGCGACGACGAGCACCGGACCGGCCAGCGGGATGTTCTCGGCGCCGCTCACCCGGATGCGCGACAACCGCAGGAACACCGAGCCGATGCCGATGACGGCGCGGTAGGCCGGCGTCAGTTCGGCGGCGCTCACGACGCGTCGGCCAGGAAGCTGAGCCGCACCTGGCGCCGGGGGTTGTCGATGTTGGTGTCCACCAGGCAGATCGACTGCCAGGTCCCGAGCGCCAACTCGCCGTCGAGGACGGGCACGCACACCGACGGCGCGACGATCGCCGGCAGCAGGTGGTCGCGGCCGTGCCCCGGTGAGCCGTGGCGGTGCTGCCAGCGGTCGTCGCGGGGGAGCAGGTCGTCCAGCGCGCGCAGCAGGTCCCGGTCGCTGCCGGCACCGGTCTCGACGATCCCCAGCCCCGCGGTCGCGTGGGGGACGAAGACGTTCAGCAGCCCGCTGCCCGCCCCCGACACGAAGGTGGCGCACTCTGCCGTCAGGTCGTGCACCGCGGGCCGGTTCCCCGTCGCCACGTCGAGCACCGTCGTTCGCATCTGCCCATCCTGCCGTGCGGGCGCCGGTACACCGAATCTCGCTTGCACCGCGGCCGGATCCCCGCTGCACTCGACGGGTGCGTCGCGCGATCGTCCTGGGTGGGACCGGTGTCGTCGGCCGGGCCGTGGCCGCATGGCTGCGACCCCGCGGCTGGCGGGTCGACCTGGTGGCCCGCACGCCCCGCGAACCGTTCCCCGACGTGCTCGTGGCGGACCGTTACGACCCCGCGGCACTGCGCGCCGTGGTGGGCGGCGGGGCCGACCTGCTCGTCGACTGCCTGTGCTACACGGCCGCCCATGCGAGCGCGCTGCTCCCGCTGCTGACCGACGTCGGCGCCGCGGTCGTCCTTTCCGCCCGGGCGGTGTACGTCGACGACGCCGGACACCACGTCAACTCGGACGAGCCGGTGTCCTTCGCACACCCGGTCACCGAGCAGCAGCCGACCGTCGCCGCCTCGGGCGGGGACGACTTCCAGAGCCGGTGCGGGTACGCCGCCTGCAAGGTCGCGGCCGAGCAGGTCCTGCTCGACAGCGGCCTGCCGGTGTCGGTGCTGCGCGCGAGCAAGATCCACGGCGCGGGATCGGCCCGGCCGGTCTCGGAGGTGTTCGTCGCGCGCGCCCTGGCCGGGAACGCCGTCCTGCGCCTGGCCCACCCCGGCTACGCCGATCACCTCACCGCGGCCGCGAACGTGGCGCAACTGGTGGACCTCGTCGCCGCGGCGCCGGGCGCCCGGATCCTGAACGTGGCGGACGCCGACGTCCCCAGTCGGGCGGCCGCCGCCGGCGCGGTGGCGGCGCACCTGGGGCACCACTGGAAGGTGCGTGACGACCCCGGCGGCGATCAGCCGTCCTGGGGGCAGCCGCGCCCGATGGTGCTGGACACGGCCGCGGCCCGGCGGCTCGGCTTCCGGCCGCAGCGGTTCGCGCGGACGATCGGCACCGAGATCGACTGGCTGGCGGCCGCGGCGCGATCTCGCTGACGCCGCACGGCGGACCGGTGCCGGGTGGCGCTCCGGGTCGGGCGGCGGGAGGCGCCGGCCCACCGCATAGGCTCGCGACATGCCCCGACCTGACGGCCGCGCGCCGGACCAGCTTCGCCCGGTCACCATTACCCGTCACTGGCAGGCCTACGCGGAGGGCTCGGCCCTCGTCGAGTTCGGGGAGACGAAGGTGCTGTGCGCGGCCTCCGTCCAGCAGGGCGTGCCCCGCTGGCGCAAGGGCAGCGGCCTGGGCTGGGTCACCGCCGAGTACGCGATGCTGCCGCGCGCGACCTTGACCCGCAGCGACCGCGAGTCGGTCAGGGGTCGCATCGGCGGGCGCACCCACGAGATCTCGCGCCTGATCGGGCGGGCGCTGCGGGCCAGCGTCGACCTGGCCGCGCTGGGCGAGAACTCGATCGCGATCGACTGCGACGTGCTCCAGGCCGACGGCGGCACCCGCACCGCGGCGATCACCGGCGCGTACGTCGCCCTCGCCGACGCCGTGGCGTGGCTGCGCGAACGGGGCGCGCTGGCCAAGCCCGAGCCGCTGGTCGACTCCGTCGCGGCGGTCAGCGTGGGCGTCATCGACGGCGAGTCGCGGCTGGACCTGATGTACGAGGAGGACGTGCGGGCCGAGACGGACATGAACGTCGTCTGCACCGGCGCCGGTACCTTCGTCGAGGTACAGGGGACGGCAGAGGGCGCGCCCTTCCGCCGCGACGAGCTCGACGCGATGCTGGACCTCGCGACCGCCGGATGCGCGCGGCTCACGGCATTTCAGCAGGAGGCGCTGGGCGCGTGAGGGTCCTGCTCGCCAGCCGCAACGCCAAGAAGCTGGCGGAGATGCGCCGGATCGTGGCGCCCCGGATCCCGCACCTCGAGGTCGTCGGCCTGGACGACGTCCCCGCCTACGGCGAGGTGCCCGAGACCGGCGCGACCTTCGCCGAGAACGCGCTGCTGAAGGCGCGCGAGGGCCACCGGCACACCGGCCTGCCGACCGTCGCCGACGACTCCGGCCTCACCGTCGACGCCCTCAACGGCATGCCGGGCGTCCTCTCGGCGCGCTGGTGCGGCCACCACGGCGACGACGGGGCCAACCTGCGCCTGGTCCTGGGCCAACTGCAGGACACGCCCGACGAGCGGCTCGGCGCGGCCTTCGTGTGCGCGGTCGCCCTCGTCGGGCCGGACGGCGAGCAGGTGGTGCACGGGACCATGCCCGGGCACCTGATCCGCCGCCCGCGCGGCACGAACGGTTTCGGCTACGACCCGATCTTCGTCCCGGAGGGCTTCGAGCTCACCAGCGCCGAACTGGACGCCGAGGCCAAGGACGCCATCAGCCACCGTGGGCAGGCGCTGCGCGCGCTGGTGCCCTACCTACAGTGACACCGTGACCACCGCC
>SCQZ01000273.1 GCA_004299665.1 Jatrophihabitans sp. | reverse complement strand
ATGATCATCGCCGGCGCCCTCGCCGGGCTCGTCGGCTGCTCGCAGGTCCTCGGGACGCGGCTGGTCGTCACGCAGGACGTCGACGCCGGCTTCGGCTTCGACGCGATCACGGTGGCGCTGCTCGGTCGCGCGTCGCCGACCGGCACGGTCCTGGCCGGGCTGCTGTTCGGCGCGTTCCGCGCCGGCGGCATCGTGATGGCCTCACAGACCCATACGCCGTCCGACGTGGTGTCGGTGATCGAGCCGGTCATGGTGCTGTTCATCGCGGCACCGGCGCTGATCCGGGGCATCTTCCGGCTGCGCGCGGCCAAGGGCGGCGTGGGCGACCTGGCCAAGGGCTGGGGGAGCTGACCGTGACCGTCACCTCGCCCCCCGACGACGAACTCGTGACCGTCCGCGAGACCGTCGCCCCGCCGGTGTCCCGCCGTCGCCGCGCCGGCGTCGGGCTCGCCTTCGTCGCGATCGGCGTGCTCACCTTCCTCGCGTGGGGGCTCGGCGCCCGCAACGGCGACGCCGCCTTCAACGTCTCGCAGTTCGGCGACAAGGTGCAGGTGCCCACGCTGCGCTTCCCCGGCGGCGGCGCCGCCATGGTGATGGGCGTCGTGATCATCCTCATCGGGCTGGGCTACCTCGCGCGCCCGTTCGGCCGCTCGGCCCACCGGTGGGCGATGGTGGTCACCGGGGTGCTGTTCGTTTTGGCGTTCCTCTGCTGGGCCGGCACCGGGTCACCGAGCGTCGCCAACAGCCCGATCAGCCTCACCGGCCTGGTCGGGAACTCGATCATCGCCTCGATCCCCCTGATCCTGGGGGCGCTGTGCGGCATCGTGTGCGAGCGCTCCGGCGTCATCAACATCGCCATCGAGGGCCAGATGCTGGTGGGCGCCTTCGCCGGTGCGCTGTTCGCCTCGTCCGCGCACAACCTCGGCATCGGCCTGCTGGGCGCGGTGGTCGCCGGTGCGCTGATCGCGGTGCTGCTCGCGTGGTTCGCCATCCGCTACCTGGTGAACCAGATCGTGCTCGGCGTCGTGCTGAACGCGTTCGCGCTCGGCCTGACCAACCTGGGGTTCCACTCGATCATGGCGGGGCCGAAGAACGCCCAGGCGTACAACGCGGGCGCGACGCTGCCGCAGATCAAGATCCCGGTGCTGGGGGACATCCCGATCCTCGGCAGGGCCCTGTTCGACGTCAACATCATCGTGTACATCACGTACGCGCTGATCGTCGTGGTCGACGTCGGCCTGTTCCGCACCCGGTGGGGCTTGCGCACCCGTGCCGTGGGCGAGCACCCCAAGGCCGCCGACACGGTCGGCATCAAGGTGAACCGGACCCGGTACCGCAACGTCATCATCGCGGGGCTGATCGCCGGGCTGGCCGGGGCGTTCCTCACCATCGGCGGCAGCGGACAGTTCAACTCCAACATCTCCAGCGGCAAGGGCTTCATCGCGCTCGCGGCGGTGATCTTCGGCCGGTGGAGCCCGCGCGGCGCCGTCGCGGCCGCCCTGCTGTTCGGCTTCACCGACCAATTGCAGATCACGCTCGGCATCGTCGGCACGCCGGTCGCCATCCCGTCGGCGTTCCTGTCGATGGTGCCGTACCTGATCACCGTGGTCGCCGTCGCCGGGCTGGTGGGCCGCGTGCAGCCACCTGCCGCCGACGGCGAGCCCTATGTGAAAGGGTGAACCATGGCTGAGCGACGTCTCGCGGAGCGAGCAGGATGACCAGTTCCGTCGACTGGCCGGCGCTGCGGCGGGCGGCCCTGGAGGCCATGGGCCGCGCGTACGCGCCCTACTCCCAGTACCCGGTGGGCGCGGCGGCGCTGGTCGACGACGGCCGGACCGTCGTCGGCTGCAACGTCGAGAACGCCTCCTACGGGGTGGGACTGTGCGCCGAGTGCGGGCTGGTCTCGGCGCTGCACGCCAGCGGCGGCGGCCGGCTCGTGGCCTTCGCCTGCGTCGACTTCCACGGCGACCTGATCATGCCGTGCGGGCGGTGCCGGCAACTGCTGTGGGAACACGGCGGCCCGGACCTGCTCGTCGACACGCCGGAGGGCGAGAAGCCGATGACCGAGGTGCTGCCGCTCGCCTTCACCCGCGAGGACCTCGCGGTCGACTGACGTGACGGCGGTGGAGCGAGGTGACCGAGCGACACTCGTGGAGCGAGCGAAATGACCGAGCGACACTCGTGGAGCGAGCGAAGTGACTGAGCCGTACGACGCCGTCGGCGTCATCCGCACGAAGCGCGACGGCGGCGAACTGACCTCCGGGCAGATCGACTGGGTGATCGACGCCTACACCCGCGGGCTGGTCGCCGAGGAGCAGATGTCCGCGCTCGCGATGGCGATCTTCCTTAACGGGATGTCGGACGCCGAACTGTCCCGCTGGACCGCGGCCATGATCGCGTCGGGGGAGCGGCTGGACCTGTCCGGGGTCACCCGCCCGACGGTCGACAAGCACTCCACCGGCGGGGTGGGCGACAAGATCACGCTGCCGCTGGCGCCGCTGGTGGCGGCGTGCGGCGCGGCCGTGCCGCAACTGTCGGGACGGGGCCTGGGGCACACCGGCGGCACCCTCGACAAGCTGGAGTCGATCCCCGGCTGGCGGGCGGGGGTGTCCAACGAGGCGTTCCTGCGGCAACTGGACGAGGTCGGCGCGGTGGTGTGCGCGGCCGGGGCGGGGCTCGCTCCGGCGGACCGCAAGCTGTATGCGCTGCGGGACGTGACCGCCACCGTCGACTCGATCCCGCTCATCGCGTCCTCGATCATGAGCAAGAAGATCGCCGAGGGGTCGGCGGCCCTGGTGCTGGACGTGAAGGTCGGCGCGGGCGCCTTCATGCGCGACCTGGCCGGAGCCCAGCGGCTGGCGTCGACCATGGTGGGGCTCGGCGAGGCGGCCGGTGTCCGCACGGTCGCGCTGCTCACCGCCATGGACACCCCTCTCGGCCGGACCGCGGGCAACGCGCTGGAGGTCGCCGAGTCCGTCGAGGTGCTCGCGGGCGGCGGTCCGGCCGACGTGGTCGAACTGACGCTCGCCCTCGCCCGCGAGATGGTGTCGTGCGCCGGCCTGGACGTGGACCCCGCGGAGGCCCTGCGCGACGGCCGCGCCATGGACGTGTGGCGGCAGATGATCGCCGCGCAGGGCGGGGATCCGCTGGCGCCGCTGCCGGTGGCCAGGGAGCGGCACGTCGTGACCGCCCCGGCCTCCGGGACCGTGCTGGCGCTGGACGCGCTCGCGGTCGGCACGGCCGCCTGGCGCCTCGGTGCCGGGCGGTCCCGCAAGGAGGACGCCGTCTCGGCCGGGGCCGGTGTGGTGATGTTCGCCAAGCCGGGTGACACGGTGCGCGCGGGGGAACCGTTGCTCGAACTGCACGCCGACGACCCCGCGCGCTTCGACGGCGCGCTCGCCGCGCTCGCGGGCGGGATCAGGATCGGGGACGGGCCCGCCGCGACGGCCGCGCTGCTGATCGACCGGGTGGCCGCGTTCTGAGCGGTCCCGCACCCGGTGCCCGCACCATCACGGTCGCCGCCCCGCGGCTGGCGCGCTGGCTGGACGGCCTCGCGCAGCGGCACGGCGCGCTGGTGGCCG
>SCQZ01000272.1 GCA_004299665.1 Jatrophihabitans sp. | reverse complement strand
CAGCCCTTGGTGACCTCCGCCTTGAGGTTCGGCGTGTAGTCGTTGCCGGAGTTGGACGGCACGTAGCTGATCGTGATCTTCGAGTTCGCCTGGTTCGCGGCCTGCATGCCCGCCCAGGAGGACTGGTTGAACGACTTGTCGTCGACCCCGCCGGTGTCGAGCACCATGCAGGCCTTGAGGGCGTTGCCGGACGCCGCCGGGCTGGACCCCGACGAGTTGCCCGTGCTGGGGGACTTGCTGCTCGAGCTGCCGCCGGACTTGCTGCCGCAGCCGGCCACGGCCATCGCCAGTACCGCGAAACCGGCAATCGCCATCGATGTGTGCGAAGCGCGCAACCTGATCATCCCTTCGAGATCAACGAGTGGATCCTGAGTCCCGGCCAACCTACCTACCCCGGAGAGCATGCGCGATAGTCCTGCCGGTGTGGGGGGCCAGTCGTGCCGAAATTGTTGCCTGGATAGCTGTAGAGACTTGCCGATTGCACAGCCCCGGCGCCTCGTGCTGCGCGTAGCGTGGGGCCGCGTGTTCACCACCAGGCCCGTGCTGCGGGGCAGGCTGGGCATGGTCTCCTCGACGCACTGGGCAGCCTCTGCGGCCGGCATGGCCCAGCTCGAGGCGGGCGGCAACGCCTTCGACGCCGCGGTGAGCGCCGGCTTCGCCCTGCAGGTGCTCGAACCGCACCTCAACGGCCCGGGCGGAGACCTGCCCGCGATCTTCGCCGGCCCGGGACGGTCGCCGACCGTGCTGTGCGCCCAGGGCGTCGCGCCCGCGGGCGCGACGATCGCGCACCTGCGCGACCTCGGCTTCGCGCTGGTGCCCGGCTCCGGACCGCTGGCCGCGGTCGTGCCCGGCGCGACCGCGGGCTGGCTCACCCTGCTGCGCGATCACGGGACGCGCCGGCTGCGCGACGTGCTCGACGCCGCGATCGGCTACGCGGCGGACGGCGTCACGCTGCTGCCCGCTGCCATCCGCGCCGTCGCGGCGGTCGCCGACCTGTTCCGGGACGACTGGACGACGTCGGCGGCCCTGTACCTGCCGGGCGGGCGGGTCCCGACGCCCGGGTCGTGGCATCGCAACCCCGCCTGGGCGGCGGTCCTGCAGCGGCTGCTGGCCGAGGCCGAGGCGGCCACCGCCGATCGCGACGGCCAGATCGGGCACGCCCTGCGGTCGTGGCGGCACGGGTTCGTCGCCGACGCGATCGGGAGGTTCGGCACGGCTGCCTGGCGCGACAGCTCCGGGAAACGCCACGCCGGGGTGCTCACCGCCGCCGACATCGCCGCGTGGCGGCCGACCTACGAGCCGCCGGTGACGTTCGAGTTCCGCGGCTGGACGGTGTGCAAGACGGCGGCCTGGGGGCAGGGCCCGGTGCTGCTGCAACAGCTCGCGCTGCTGGACGGCTTCGAGCTGGAGCCGGGGACGGCGGGGTTCGTCCACACGGTCGTCGAGGCGGCGAAGCTCGCCTTCGCCGACCGCGAGGCCTGGTACGGGGACCCACCGGGCGGCACGCCGCTGCCCGACCTGCTCGGCGAGGGCTACACCGCCGGCCGCCGGCACCTGATCACGGACACCGCGAGCGGGGAGCTGCGGCCCGGGTCCCCCGGCGGTCGCCCGCCCCGGCTGCCGCGGGCGATCGGCGCCGGCAGGGCGGACGGCACCTCCGGCGAGCCCACCTCGCGCACCGGGCCGACCACGGGGGACACCTGCCACGTGTGCGTCGCGGACCGGTCCGGCAACCTGGTCGCGGCCACGCCCAGCGGCGGCTGGCTGCAGTCCTCGCCGGCGATCCCCGAGCTCGGGTTCGCGCTCGGCACCCGCCTGCAGATGACCTGGCTGCAGGAGGGTCTGCCGTCGTCGCTCGCACCGGGCCGGCGCCCGCGCACCACCTTGTCCCCCACGCTCGTGCTGCGCGACGGCGAGCCGCGGCTGGCGTTCGGCACGCCCGGCGGGGACCAGCAGGACCAGTGGCAGCTCGGTTTCTTCCTCAACCACGTCGTGGCCGGGATGGACCTGCAGGCGGCGATCGACGCGCCCGCCTTCCACACGACGCACTTCCCCTCCTCCTTCTATCCGCGCGAGGCGAACCCGCGGCAGGTGGTCGTCGAGTCGCGGATCGGTTCGGCTGTGATAGCGGAGTTGCGCCGCCGCGGTCACGAGGTGGTCGTCGCCGACCCGTGGTCGCTCGGTCGCATGTGCGTCGTCGCCAACGACGGCGAGAGCCTGTCCGCGGCGGCGAACCCCCGCGGCATGCAGGGCTACGCGGTCGGACGATGACGCGCACACCGGTCGAGCGCGGCACGCTGGGCGTGCTGCCCTACGGCGCGATCGGACACGGCCCGCCGATCGTCGTGGTGGCCGGGCTGTCCCCCACCACCGGCGTCGGCAGCGACCGGATGGTGGCCGCGACCCTGGGGCCGCTGACCGCGCTCGCGCCGGCGCGCCGGCTGATCGTGGTCAACAGGCGGCCGGGGTTGCCGCGCGGCATGACGATGGCGCAGCTCGCGGCCGAGCACGCCGCCGCGATCCGGGAGGGGCTGGCGGCCGGGGCGGTGGACGTCGTCGGGATCTCGACGGGCGGGAGCATCGCGCAGCAACTCGCGGCCGACCACCCGGACGTGGTGCGACGGCTGGTGCTGGTCAGCACCGCCTGCCGGCTCGGACCGGTGGGTCAACGCCTGCAACGCCGGGTCGGCGAGCTGATCCGCGCGGGCCGTACCCGGGCCGCGCTCGCCGCGATGACGGGCGGTCTGGTACCGCCGTGGCGCGGCCGGACCGTGGCGCGTGCCGTCGGGTTCGCCGTGGGGCCGCGGCTGCTCAAGAGCGCGGACCTCGACGACATGGCGACCACCATCGAGGCCGAGGACGAGTTCGACCTGGCGCGGTTGCCGACCGTCGGCGCGCCCACGACTGTGCTGGCCGGCAGCGAGGACCGGTTCTACTCGCCGGACCTGTTCGCCGAGACCGCGCGGCTGATCCCGGACTGCCGGCTGGAGCTGTTCGACGGCCGGGGCCACGTCACGGTGATGATGGATCGCCGCTTCCGGGCCGCGATCCGGGACCTGCTCGCGGGCGGTTAGCCGAACCGCACCCCGGCCAGCTGGGTCGCCTGGGCGACGAGCCGGCCGGCCGAGTCCCAGACGGTGCACAGCTCGTCGAACCGGTCCTCGGCGACCAGGCGCGCGCGCTGCAGCACCCGGACCGGCCCGGGGGCGGGCAGGCCCCGCACGTAGCAGGTGAGCTCGAGGGTCGGCACCCAGCCGCTCGTCGCGATCTCGAACGTCCCCGGCGGCAGGGCGTCGACCGCGTAGAGCAGCGCCACCGGGTCGAACGGCTCGTCGCCGGGCAGTGCCAGCCAGCCGCGCAGCTCACCGGCCCCGCTGGGGTTGCCGCGCGCGAATCCGAGCACCGCCGGGTCCAGGCGCAGGTCCACCTCGCCGTTGATCGGCACCGGAACGCCGGTCGGGTTGACTCTCGGGGCCCGCACGCACTCCTCGCGCCCGGCGATCGCCGGAAGCGGCGTGGCGCGGTCCCAGAACGGAACGACGTCGCGGCCCACGGTGCCCACCGTGAACAGCGCCTCGACGCAGGACTTGCCGTCCTGGACCATCGTCGCCCGCACCTGGCTGGCGGACCGGCCGGCCCGCAGCACCTCGGTGCGCACGGTGGCCGCGCCGAACCCCGGCGGCCGCAGGTACACCGCCGAGGCCGTGAGCACGTGCGGCTGCGGCACGACCGCCCCCGCCGCGCGCCCGAGGATCGCCAGCAGGTACCCGCCGTTGGGGCGCCCCGCGATGGACCAGCTCGGGTCGATGCAGGCCTCGAACACCCCGCCCTCGTGCTCGGCGACGGCGCTCACCTGCGAGAACAGCATGCCTCGATTAGACAGGACGCCCGTTATCGACCGACCCTCGACTCAGGACCAGCCTTCGATGTCGCTCAGGACCAGGCAGCTGCTCAGCCGTCGAACGCCGCCATGTCGTCCTGGAAGTCCCAGGCCCGCAGCCGGCCGGGCTCGAGGCGGACGATGACGCCGCCGCCCGTCGCCTCGGCGTAGGCACGGCCCCGCTGCGCGCCGAGATAACGGACGGCGATTCGTTCGATGGCGTCGCGCACCCCGTCGGACCGCAGGTGGACGGTTCCGGAGACCTCGACCCCCCGGAACGGTGGCAGCGCCTCGGCCACCACCAGGACCGCGCGAGGATCGCGGCGTAGGTGGCGCGCCTTGATGTCGTCCTCGTAGACGACGACGGTGAATCCGCCGTCTCGATACTCGTGCCACACCGGTGAGAGCAGAACCGTCCCGTCGGACCGGTACGTGGCCAGGACCGCGGCCAACGGCAGTTCGACGAGGTCACCGAGGTCGGCTACTTCCAGGTTCTTGCGCACCCCCGGAGCCTATGGGCCGAGCGGGTGAGCCACCACGTCGCCGCGGCGCCGGCGACGGCGCCCGCGCCCACCAGGGTGGCGCCGACCGCGGCGGGGCTCAGCTCACCGGCCTCCCGCCGCGCTACCACGGGCGGCGCAGTCTTGACCAGCGACACCTGCGATTCATATGTCGCAGCTCTCGCCGCATCGGCGCGGACGACCGCCACCCAGGCGGCGCAGAACAGCAGCCACCGCGAGACGAGCTGGATCCAGATGAGCACCGCGAGGATGCCGGCGAACGGGCCGGCCGTGGGGCTGTTGGCGGTGTGGGCGATGGTGAAGGTGCCGACCACCTTGAGGATCTCGAAGCCGACCGCCGCGAGCAGCGCCCCGCGCACCGCGACCCCCCGCGGCACGTCGACGGCCGGCAGCCAGCTGAACAGCCACAGGAACAGGATCAGGTCGCCGCCGACCGCGATCGCGATGCCGACCACCTTCAGCACCGCGTGCGCGGCCGGCAGGTGGCCCAGCCCGACCAGCGAGACGAGCTGGTCGGTCAGCGAGGTGCCCACCGCGGTGAGTGCCAGCGACACGATCGAGCCCAGGCCGAGCCCGGCCAGGATCGCCAGGCTCCAGATCTTGGTCATGAGGAAGTTCTGCTTCTTGGGCGTCGCGCCCATGACGGCGTCGATCGCCGAGCGCAGGTGCCCGATCCAGCCGAGTCCCGTCAGCAGCACGCCGAGCAGCCCGGCGACGCCGATCCCGGTCCGGGCGTGGACGGCGGTGTCGATCGACTTCTGCAGCGTGGTGCCGAAGCTGCCCGGCACGGACGAGGCGATGCGGGAGAACAGGTGCTGCTGCAGGTCCGGGTGCGAGGCGAGGACGAAGCCCACGATCGCGACCGCGAGCAGCAGCAGCGGGAACAGCGCGAGGAAGCTCCAGTAGGTGATCGCCGCCGCGTACTGGTTGCCGTTGGCCCGGTCCAGCCTGCCCCAGGCCGCGACGGCGTGCCGGACCGAAGGGTGACGAGCCTGCAGCGCCCGCCAGCGTCGCTTCACCGTCTCGAGCATGAGCAACGTTCTACCCGCTGTCGCGCGTCAGGCGCCCAGCAGGAACTCGGTGCGCCACTCCCAGCGCCGGTCGTCGGTGCGGGAGAACAGCACGAAGTGCGTCACGGCGAACCGGGCGGTGAACTCGGCCAGGCCGTCGTAGGCGAGGTCGAGCGAAGCGTCCGGGACCTCCTGCGCCACCGTCACGTGGGGGTGGTAGGGGAACTGCAGCTCGCGGGCCAACGGGCCCTGGCGAATGGCGCGCTCGAGCGTCTCGCACTGGGCGACGCCGTTGGCCACCTGCACGAACACGACCGGTGAGGTGGGGCGGAACGTGCCGGTGCCCGACAGGTGGATCGAGAACGGCTCCACGACCCGCGCCGCCGTGGCCAGGTGCTCCTCGATGCGATCCCAGTCGGCGAGCGGCACCGGCGTCGGCGGCAGGAGGGTCACGTGGGGCCAGATACGGTCGGCGGCCGGGTCGCCGCAGGCGCGCCGCCAGCGACGCAGGACCGTCGCGTGCGGCTGGGGCACGGCGATCGCGACGCCGAGCGTGGCCGATGCGGCCTCGGACCCCGGCTGCGGCTGCGGGTCCCTCATGCGGTCGCCGGCGGCAGGAACCCC
>SCQZ01000271.1 GCA_004299665.1 Jatrophihabitans sp. | reverse complement strand
CGGGGAGTCCCAGACCTCGAGCTTGTACTCCAGGTTCAGCGGCACGTCGCCGAAGGTCTTGCCCTCCAGGCGGATGAACGCCCACTTGCGGTCGTCCAGCCACGCGACGTAGTCCGACGGGCCGATGTGCACGTTGCGGGCGCCGAGGTCGCGGTCGGGGACCTGCGAGGTGACCGACTGCGTCTTGGAGATCTTCTTCGACTCGAGGCGGTCGCGCTCGAGCATGTTCTTGAAGTCCATGTTGCCGCCGACGTTGAGCTGGTAGGTGCGCTGCACCTCCACGCCGCGGTCCTCGAACAGCTTGGTGAGCACACGGTGGGTGATGGTGGCGCCCACCTGCGACTTGATGTCGTCACCGACGATCGGCACGCCGGCGTCGGTGAACTTCTGGGCCCACTCCGGGTCCGAGGCGATGAAGACCGGCAGCGCGTTGACGAAGGCGACCTTCGCGTCGAGGGCGCACTGCGCGTAGAACTTGTCGGCGACCTCGGAGCCCACCGGCAGGTAGGAGATCAGCACGTCGACCTTCTTGTCGGTGAGCACCCGCACGACGTCCACCGGCTCCTCGTCGGACTCGGTGATCGTCTCGCGGTAGTACTTGCCCAGGCCGTCATGCGTGGGGCCGCGCAGGACCGGGACGTCCAGCTGCGGGACGTCGCAGATCTTGATGGTGTTGTTCTCGCTGGCGTTGATCGCCTGGGACAGGTCCAGTCCGACCTTCTTGGCGTCGACGTCGAACGCGGCGACGAACTCGATGTCGCGCACGTGGTACGGACCGAACTCGACGTGCATCAGCCCCGGGACCTTGCCGGCCGGGTCGGCGTCCCGGTAGAAGTGGACGCCCTGCACCAGCGAACTGGCGCAGTTGCCCACACCGACGATGGCGACCCTGATGGCGCCGGCCTTGCTGTTCGAACCCATCAGGGCTCCTCCTTCGTGTTGGTTTTGTGCGGTGCGTTGGTGCGTTCTGACTCGATCAGTTCGGTGAGCCAGCGGACCTCGCGGTCCACCGACTCCAGGCCGTGCCGGTGCAGTTCGGCGGTGTAGCGGTCCAGCCGTTCACCGGTGCGGGCAAGCGCGCTGCGCATGCCGTCCCGCTTCTCCTCGACCCGGCGGCGGCGCCCCTCGAGCACCTGCAGCCGGACGTCGGACCGCGTCTGCGCGAAGAAGGCCAGCCGGGCCCCGAAGTTCTCGTCGTCGAAGGCCTCCGGCCCGACGTCCGAGAGCAGGTCGGCCAGGTGCTCCTTGCCCTCGGCGGTGAGCCGGTAGACCCGCTTGCCCCGACGCGAGCGCGGCGGCCCGGACGGCAGGTCCAGCGGCTCCTCCTCGGAGATCCACCCCGCCTCGGACAGCCGCCGCAGGGTCGGGTAGAGCGAGCCGTAGGAGAAGGCGCGCAGCGTGCCGAGCAGCCCGGCCAGCCGTTTGCGCAACTCGTAGCCGTGCATGGGACTCTCGTTGAGAAGCCCGAGAACGGCAATCTCCAGCACCCGTCCCGCCCCTATCTCGATTCGATGTATCAACACGATACATCATCGCGACAGGTGTGATGGCGGGCCGCCGGCGGCAGCCTCAGGGCGTCGGGGCAACCACCGGCGCCAGCAGCGGCACGTCCAGCGCCGCTGCCGGAACGCCGAAGGCGTCGACCAGCGTGCGCGCGTGCGGGCGCAGTTCGGCACACAACTCGTTGACGGCGGCGACGAGTTGCTTGCTGCGTGCCGCGGTCAGCCGGCCGTGCTCGGCGAACCACCCGCGTTCGGCCTCCAGCGTCGAGATCGCGAACAGGTCGCTCACCCGGATCAGCAGGTCCCGCGGCGGGCCGTCGGCCATCGCGTCGATCCCGTTGACGAACGCCTCCAGCAACAACTCGTCCATGTGGGCGCGCGCCGCCGCGAGCAGGTGGTCCTGGGCCGCGTTGAAGATCGCGAACTGCTCGCGGGGGTCGTCCGTGTCCGCCGCCCTTCGCAGCCGTCGGGCCAGCGATTCGAGCACGTGTCGCGCCCGCCACGCGAACATCATCAGCTGCCAGTCGTGGTCGGCGATGCTGCCGTCCTCGCTCGGGGAGGGGGTGACATCACGCAGCCGCTGCAGCCACCGCCAGGCCCCGACCTTTTCGGCGATCGCCTCGGCCGCCTGGTCGGCCACGAACCGGGCGGTGCCCAGGGCGTCCAGGTCGCCGAGGTGATCGCGGAACCCGGTGAGCAGCTCCTTGGCCAGCAACTCCAGCAGCACCGTGTTGTCGCCCTCGAAGGTCGTGAACACGTCGACGTCGGCACGCATCCGGGTGAGCCGGTTCTCGGCCATGTAGCCCGCGCCGCCGCAGGCCTCCCGGCAGGCCTGGACGGTGTGCAGCGCGTGCCAGGTCGCCGTCGCCTTCAGCCCGGCGGCGTGCGCCTCGATCTGGCGCCGGCCCTCGTCGTCGTCGAAAGGGGTGTCGACCAGCCGCTCGAGCAGTTGACCCTGCGCGAAGTGCATCGCGTACGTGCGGGCCAGCGCCGGCAGCAGCCGGCGCTGATGGGTCAGGTAGTCCAGCACCGCGATCGGCGAGCCGTCGGGGGCGGTGAACTGCGTGCGCCGCTCGCCGTAGCGGACCGCGATCGTCAGGGCGACCTCGGTGGCGCTGACGGCGGCGCCGGCCACGCTCACCCGTCCCTGGACCAGCGTGCCGAGCATGGTGAAGAAGCGCCGCGACGGGCTCTCGATCGGGGTGCTGTAGCTGCCGTCCGCCGCAACGTCGCCGAACCGGTTGAGCAGGTTCTCGCGTGGGATGCGCACGTCGTCGAACCAGATCCGGCCGTTGTCGACGCCGTCCAGGCCACCCTTGACACCGTCGTCGCGGATGCGGACGCCGTCGCACAGGCCGCCGCCCGCGTCCCGGATCGGGACGAGGAAGGCGTGCACGCCGCGCTCCTGACCGGCCGTCAGCAGTTGCGCGAAGACGACGGCCAGCCGTCCGTGGCACCCGGCGTTGCCGATGTAGTCCTTGCTCGCGTCGTCGTCGGGCGTGCGGATCACGAACTCGCCGGTCCGCGGCGAGAACGTGGCGGTGGTGCGCAGGGAGGCGACGTCCGAGCCGCGGCCGTGCTCGGTCATGGCGAAGCAGCCCAGTAGCCGGGCGGCCATGACGTCGGCGAGGTAGCGCTCGTGATGAGGCGCCGTGCCGAGGTTCAGGATCGCGCCGCCGAACAGGCCGAACTGCACGCCGACCTTGACCAGCAGGGACAGGTCCCCCATCGCGAGCATCTCGAAGCCGGCGACGAAGCCGCCGAGGTCGTCCTCGCCGCCCTGCGCCGCCGGGAACCCGGCGCGGGTGAATCCGAGGTCGGCGAGCAGGTGGAGTTGGTCGAGCACGATGGTGCGCTGTTCGTCCACGCTGCGGCCGGCCAGGCGCACCTGGAACCGCGGGTCGGCCGCCAGTGCGCGGGCCGCCTCGCGCCGCGGCCGCCAGCGCCCGTCCAGGTGGGCGCGCAGCGCGAGGGCGGTGGGGGAGCTCACGCGCCCCGATATACCCCTGCGGCCCCTCCCCACAACAACCCGGACAGGTAGGAGGCCAGCTGGGCGCGGTCGATCCGTCGCGGCGCGTCGAGCCACCACTGGCTGGCGGCGTCCAGGAATCCGACGACACCGTCGGCCCACGGGCGGGCGAGGCCGGGGTCGAGGCCGGCGGCGGCGAGGTGCGCCGCGGTCTGGTCGGCGATCACGTCGGCCAGCACCCGCCGAAAGGGGGCGGGCCCGGCCTCGGTGTCGATCTCGGGGTGCGCCGCCACGAACCGGTAGAGCCGCGGATGCGCCTCCAGCAGGCCCAGGTAGGCATCCACGCTCGCGCGGAACAGCTGCTCGGGCGACGGGTCGCCCTCGGCGACCTCGCGCAGCGCGGCGACCACGTGGCCGACGACCCGGGAGCTCGCGGCGCGCCACAGGTCGCTCTTGTCGGCGAAGTAGCGATACAGCACGGCCTTGCGCGTACCGGCCAGCGCGGCGATCTCCTCGAGGCCGACGTCCGGTCCGCGCCTGGCGATCGCGGCCACCGCGGCGTCGATCAGCTCTGCGCGGCGGGCGCTGCGGTGCGCGTCCCACCGGGTGCGCCGCCCGTCGGCGCGGCCGGGCCCGTGAGCGGATTCGGCGCCGCCCGTGTTCTCGCCCACGTCGATTTTCACGCTACTCACGGTAACGGATACTCTGGGGCGCATGGCTACCCGTCACGCCGCCGTCGTCGGCGGCAACCGCATCCCGTTCGCCCGCTCGAACGGCCCGTACTCGCACGCGTCCAACCAGGACATGCTCACGGCCGCGCTCGACGGGCTCGTCGCCCGGTTCGGCCTGCAGGGCGCGCGACTCGGCGAGGTCGTCGCGGGCGCGGTCCTCAAGCACAGCAGGGACTTCAACCTCACGCGCGAGTGCGTGCTGGGCTCGCGGCTGTCGGCGGACACGCCCGCCTACGACGTCCAGCAGGCGTGCGGTACCGGGCTGGAGGCGGCGATCCTCGTCTCGAACAAGATCGCCCTCGGGCAGATCGAGTGCGGCGTCGCAGGCGGCGTGGACACGACGTCGGACGCCCCGATCGAGGTGAACGAGGACCTGCGGCAGGTGCTGCTCGCCGCGAACCGCGCCCGGTCGGTGCCGGGCCGGCTCAAGGCGCTGGCCGGGCTGCGGCCCGGACAGATCGTGCCGAGGATCCCGCAGAACGCCGAACCGCGCACCGGGCTGTCGATGGGGGAGCACCAGGCGATCACGACCGCCGAGTGGGGCATCACGCGCGAGGCGCAGGACGAACTCGCCGCGGCGTCGCACCGCAACCTCGCGGCCGCCTACGAGCGCGGGTTCTTCGACGACCTGCTCACCCCGTTCCTCGGCCTGACCCGCGACCAGAACCTGCGCCCGGACTCGTCGACGGAGAAGCTGGCCACCCTTGCCCCGGTGTTCGGCAAGCAGCTCGGCGACGCGGCGACGATGACAGCCGGCAACTCGACGCCGCTGTCCGACGGCGCCTCCACCGTGCTGCTCGCCAGCGACGAATGGGCGGCCGAGCGCCACCTGCCGGTGCTGGCGCATGTCGTCGACGGCGAGAGCGCGGCCGTCGACTACGTCCACGGCGACCGCAAGTACGACGGCCTGCTGATGGCCCCGGCGTACGCGGTGCCGCGGCTGCTGCAGCGCAACAAGCTGACCTTCGCCGACTTCGACTTCTTCGAGATCCACGAGGCGTTCGCCGGCACGGTGCTCTCGACGCTCGCCGC
>SCQZ01000270.1 GCA_004299665.1 Jatrophihabitans sp. | reverse complement strand
CCTCGGGGTCGCCAAGGACGCGGACGCGGCCACGATCAAGAAGGCGTACCGCAAACTCGCGCGTGACCTGCACCCGGACAAGAACCCGGGCAACGCCGAGGCCGAGCGCAAGTTCAAGGAGGTCTCCGAGGCCTACGACGTGCTCTCGGACACCACCAAGCGTGCCGAGTACGACGAGGCCCGCTCGCTGTTCGGCGGCGGCGGGTTCCGGCCGGGTGCGCCTTACCCCGGCGGGCAGCGCGGGTTCGACATGTCCGACCTGTTCGGTGGCGGCGGCGGCGCGGGCAGTGACTTCACCGACCTGTTCACGAACCTGTTCGGCGGGAACGGCGGCGGTCGTGCCCGCGCGACGCGGGGCACGGACGTCAGCACCGAGGTGATGCTCGACTTCTCCGCGGCCGTCGCCGGGACGACGGTGCCGGTGATGCTCTCCGGCGCGGCGACGTGCCGCACCTGCCTGGGCTCCGGCGCGAAGCCGGGCACTCCGGTCACCGTCTGCCCGGTCTGCGGCGGCAGCGGGTACACCGCCACCAACCAGGGCGGCTTCAGCTTCAGCGAACCGTGCCGGAACTGTCGCGGCAGCGGTCACATCATCGAGACGCCCTGCCCGACCTGCCACGGCACCGGCACCACCACGGAGACCCGCACCGTCAGCGTCCGCGTCCCGGCCGGGGTGCGCGACGGCGCGAAGCTGCGCATCGCGGGCAAGGGGGGCCCGGGATCGGGCGGCGGCCCGGCCGGGGACCTGTTCGTCACCGTCCGCGTCGGGCGCCACCCGCTGTTCGGGCGCAAGGGCGACGACCTCACCCTGACGGTGCCGATCAGCTTCGCCGAGGCTGCGCTGGGCACCACGCTGCGGGTCCCGACCCTGGACGGTTCGGTCGCGCTCAAGGTCGCCCCCGGCACGCCGTCCGGACGCACGCTGCGGGTGCGGGGCCGGGGCGTCACCCGCAAGGGCAAGAGCGCGGACCTGCTCGTCACCGTCGAGGTCGCCGTCCCGCACCGGCTCTCGGGCGAGGCGAAGGACGCGCTGGAGGCGTTCGCGGCGACGCAGACCGACGACCCGCGCCCGCAGATCACCGCCGCGCTGGCGGTGCCGCATGCCTAGGCCGATGCCGCCGCGCGAGGTCCCCGAGGACGCCCCCGTGTACGTGATCTCGGTGGCCGCGACCCTCGCCGGTATGCACGCCCAGACGCTGCGCCAGTACGACCGGCTCGGTCTGGTCACCCCCGGACGGACGGCCGGCGGCGGGCGGCGCTACTCGATCCGCGACGTCGCGCTGCTGCGCGAGGTGCAGCGGCTCTCGCAGGAGGAGGGCGTCAACCTCGCCGGGGTGAAACGGATCATCGAACTCGAGTCACAGGTGGATGCGCTGCGGGCGCGTGTCGCCGAACTGGCCGCCGAAGTGGACCACGCGCACTCCGAACTGCTGCATCGCAGCGGCCCGACGACCGCCCTGGTGGTCTGGCAGCCGGCGAACGCGCGGCAGCGGCGTCACTGACCGGGGCTCACCCCTCGTCGGCCCAGCCGGTGCGGCTCACCGGGTGAGGGAGTGCCGGCCGCCGGAGCGACGCGCGATCGAGCGCGGGCGGCCGAGCAGCAGGGCGCCGAGCCCGAGCACGAGCAGCGCCAGCCCCCACGCGATCTGGGCGGGGAGCGGGCCGGCCCCGGTGTTGGCGAGGGTGCCGCCGCCCGGCGTGATCGTCTCGGCCAGGACCTCCTGGCACACCGGGGTGGCCGCGAAGGTGTGGGTCCACGTGGCGGTCCCGGTGATCTCGAATCCCGGCTCCGGTTCGGCCGTGATGGTCACGGTGGAGCCGTTGGCGGCGGTGTGGCTGCCCGCGGAGATCACGGCACCGTCCACCAGGTACCGGACCTGCGTGCCGGCCGCGACCGTGTAGGTCGCCGTCGTGGGCGCCCCGGCCTTGCAGACCGCATCGGCGAACGTCGGATCGGCGGCCGCGACGATCCGGGAGTTGTCGATCTCCTGGCAGGTGGGTGCGGCGGCGAAGGTGATGCGCAGGTGGGCGGTGGTGGCGCTGTCGTAGACCCACGCGCCGGGCGGGGTCCCGGCGAACGCGTTCGCCGCCGCGTCCGCGATGGTGGCGGTGACGGTGACGGTGTCGCCCGGGTGGTAGCCGCCTGCCGGCTCGGCCGCGTAGGTGATGACGGCCGTTGTGGGCGGCAGGGTCAGCGTCGGATCGACGGCGACACCCTGCGACCCGCAGACCGACTGGTTGACCGCCGGGTCCTGCGGCGCCAGCGCCGTCGGCCCGGCCCCGCAGGTCGGGGCGGGGTTCAGGTTGACGGTGTAGGTCTCGGTGTGCACGTCCACGAACGTCCAGCCGGCCGAGCCGGGCCACTGGAACCAGACCGACGCACCGGTGACGGTCGCCGTCACGGTCACCGTGTCGCCGGCGGCGTAGGTGGCCGGGCTGAGCGCGTACGCGACGCCGGTGGGCGTGGCGGCCGGCGTGATGACCGGGGCGGCCACGACGTCGTCCGGCCCGCAGAGTGCCTGCGTGACGGTGGGCGCGACCGGTGCCACGGTGGCCGGGACCTGGCAGTTGTTGTCGAAGATCGCCTGGCCGGCCGGGTTCTGGTCCCAGTTCCGGCTGTAGGTCGTGCCCTGGTAGACGAACGGCGGGACGATGTCGCCCCAGCTGACGTGGTCGGCCTTCAGCGTCGCGTTCCACACCGGCCCGGCGTCACCGAGGTGAGCGCTGAGGACGCCGTCGACGTTCGGTGTGATCGCCCCGGCGCCGTAGGGGCGGGAGTCGCTGTTCGTGGCGTGGCAGATCGCCCAGCTGTCCGTGGCGGTGAGCGTCGGGGGGACGTCCGTCGCCGAGGAGGCGGGAGTGGCCGAACCGCTCGCCACGGCGAGCGGCCCGGTGCAGACCAGCGAGACGACGGCGGCGACGAGCGCGAGCCGCAGGATCCGCGTGAGCACGGCGAGTGCGGGGCCCGCGGACCTGACCAGGACGTACGTCGATCGTGTTGCCCGCAGCATGCTGACGCAGCCCCCA
>SCQZ01000269.1 GCA_004299665.1 Jatrophihabitans sp. | reverse complement strand
TGGTACCAGTCCTGGATCACCCAGATCGTCGACACGTTCACCTGCGGCGAGCTCGCCGGCAGCGTCACCGGCGCCGCGATCAACGGCCGCAGGTAGATCACCGACGGCACGACGGCACCCAGCCACAGCGCCGCGGTGACGGCCATCGCCGCAACGGTGTGCCGGATCACCGCCCCGAGGCATGCCCCGAGCAGGAAGCCGAACAGCGTGCGCGCGGTGAACACGAGCCCCTCGATCTCGTACGCCTGCCCGCTGCCCATCCGGCCCATCACCGACTCGAAGGGGCCGAACCACCAGGTGTACAGTTGGCTGAAGGCGAGGCTCAGCACGACGAGCACTGCCGCCAGCACCGCCAGCTTCGTCGCGAGCAGCCGGCCGCGGGTGCGGCCCTGGGTCCAGGCGAAGCGGAACGTGCCCGACTCCAGCTCGCGGGCGATCAGCGGCGCGCCCAGGAACACGCCGAGCACGGCGGGCAGGAACTCCAGCAGGCGTGGCAGGTACATCGCGATGCCGCTGTAGCGGCTGGAGAAGATCTCGAAGGGCAGCCTGCAGTGCGCTCCGTTGACGTTGCCGCAGGTATCCAGGCCGAGGCGGGAGACGTCGGCGTGCATGGCCGCGCCGTTGATCACCAGCAGCAGCGCGAATCCGCCGAGCAGCAGCACCGCCCCCGCCAGGCCCAGGCGATGCTGCCGCCACACCACCCGGAGCAGCCCGCCGCGGGGCCGCCGCCGCTCCGCTGCGGCCCGCTCCAGGGTCGCGGCGGTCACGAGGCGAGCCGTTCCGGGCCGGGCAGCGCGCGCGACCCCGGCGCGCGCAGGTACCCCAGCACGAGTTCCTCCAGGTTCGTCGGCTCCTCCTGCCACAACGGCGGGACGGGGTGCGGGCCGCGGCGCACCAGCAGCCGCGCCTGCCGCCCGGCGACCTGCTCGCCGACGACGGCGAAGCGGTCGCGGATCCGGTCGGCCTCGCCCGCGGGTCCGGTCAGCAGCCGGTGCGAGCCGAGCAGCTCGTCGACCTCGCCGGTCACCTGCACCGCCCCGGAGCCGAGCACGACGAGGTGATCGCACACCCGCTCCAACTCGGCCACGACGTGCGAGGAGAGCAGGACGGCCAGGCCGTCCGCCACCGCGGCCATCAGCGTGGCCATGAACTCGTGCCGGGCGAGCGGATCGAGCCGCGCCACCGGCTCGTCGAGGACGAGCAGGTCGGGCCGGCGCGACAGCGCGACCGCGAGCGCGACCTGCGCGTGCTGACCGCCGGACAGCCTGCCGACGCGCCTGCGCAGCGGGATCTCCAGCGCCGCGAGCCGCCGCCGCGCCTCCGCCGCGTCGAACCGGTCGCTGAGCGCGGCGACGAGGTGCAGCGTCTCCGCCACCGACAGGCTCGCGTACAGCGGGCTGTCCTGCGCGACGAAGGCGATGCGCCGCAGCGCCTCCGGCGAGCCGGGCACCAGCCCGTCGAGCACCCGGATCGTCCCCGCCGTCGGCCGGGTCAGCCCGACGGCGATGTTGAGCAGTGTCGACTTGCCGGCGCCGTTCGGCCCGACGAGCGCGGTGACGCGGCCGGCCGGGACGGCCAGCGAGCAGTCCCGCAGTGCCCAGGTGCGGCGGTACCGCTTGCCCAGGTGCTCGGTCTCGATCACGTTCACGAGACGGCCTCGTTGCGGGCGCGGTCGTGCAGCGCGGCGTCGACGAGCGCGCGGACGTCATCGTCGTCGAGACCCGCTGCGGTGGCGTCGCGCAGCCACCGGTCCAGACCGCGCCGCAGGTGCCGCACATCGCGCAGCGGCACGACGTCCGGGGCGGCCGCGACGAACGTGCCGACCCCGGGCCGGCCGGCGACGAGTCCCTTGTGCTCGAGGTCGCGGTACGCCTTCAGCACCGTGTTCGGGTTGATCGCGAGCGCCGAGACGACGTCCTTGACGGTGGGGAGGCGGTCGCCCGGGACGAGGTAGCCGAGCCGCAGCGCGTGCTCGACCTGGCGGACGAGCTGGGCGTAGGTCGGCACCCCGCTGGAGGGGTCGAGTCGGAACCGGATCGCCGGCTCACCCTGTTTATCTAGTTCCATAGTGGAATAGGTTGAACCTGACCGGGACCGCTGTCAAGGACCGAGGGGTCCTGAGGTTCAGCGCGACCGGACCGCCGGGTGCCGCGGGTCGTCGAGCTTGACGAGGACGTCCGCAGTGGGCCGGTATTCCCCGTGCGCGGGGAGCGTCCAGTGCTGATCTTCGGGCGTGTGCCGCCGCAGCGCTGCCGGCGCCATCGTGAGCGCGACGGTGAGGTCGAACGGGAGATCGGCGAGGAAGGCCCCGCACACGAGGACGGCGGACGACGG
>SCQZ01000028.1 GCA_004299665.1 Jatrophihabitans sp. | reverse complement strand
CGCAACCTCGCCGCCGCCGTCGTCGCGGCGGCCGTCCTCACCTTCGGTCTCGCCGTCCCGGCGATGGCGGCCGCGGTGCGCTACGTCGCCCTCGGCGACTCGTACTCCTCCGGGGTCGGGTCCGGCAGCTATGTTGCCGCGAGCGGGAGTTGCGATCGCAGCACCCTCGCGTACTCCCAGTTGTGGACCAACGCGAACCGGCCGGCGTCGTTCACCTTCGCGGCATGCTCCGGCGCGACGACGACGGACGTCGTCGACAACCAGGTGACGGCGCTGAGCCCGACCACCACCTTGGTCAGCATCACGATCGGCGGCAACGACGTGAACTTCGCCGGGGTGATGCAGGACTGCGTGCTGTTCAGCACCAGCACCTGCGTCAGCGAGATCGATGCCGCCGAGAACACCGCCCGCACCCGGTTGCCCGGCTGGCTGGACAGCGCCTACAGCGCGATCCGCTCCCACGCCCCGAACGCCCGCGTCGTCGTGTTGAGCTACCCGCGCTTCTACGACACCAGCGTGTGGTGGTGCATCGGCCTGTCGAGCACCGACCGCAGCAAGATCAACGAGGGTGCGGACGTGCTGGACGGCGTGATCCAGGCCGCGGCCCAGCGGCACGGGTTCGCCTTCGCCGACGTGCGCTCGCGCTTCGCGGCGGGCCACGAGATCTGTGACGGCAGTTCGTCCTGGCTGCACTCGGTGGACTGGACCGACCTGAGCCAGAGCTACCACCCGACGGCCGGCGGCCAGTCCGGGGGGTACCTGCCGACGTTCAGCGCCGCCGCCTGAGGTCCACGACTGTGGATGACGCTGTTCACAACTGATCGTTTCGTGGACAACCGGCAGCAGTTTGTGGACAACGCAGAAAATCGTGGTCCCACCCCTTGCGGGACCTGCGGCGGAGCCGTAGAAATTACCCATCGCCGGAGGGCGAGGGCACCGGCGGGGGAGACCTCGCAGCCGACGGGGACCCAGCGGACCGCAAGGAACGCCAGGGAGCCGGAGGGGCCGACGGAACGACGCGGGTCGCAAGGCTCGTGGCGCCACCGGGGTCGTGCCGGAGTGTTCGGCGATACGTAGGGCCCGATCAGCTCATACCTGATCGGGCCCTACACCTGTCTGCGGCCGGATCTCCACGTCGTCCCGGGTCGCGTCCGGCCCGGACTCCGCGTTAACGCAGACTTCACATGACGGTCGACCCATGCCATACTCGGCGCCACCACGCCCGCGGCAGCGGCGCGTTCGAGGCCTCGTTCCGGAGGGTCTGACCATGGGGTTGCGCCGTGCCGTCCTGCGATGGCTGACCCAGGACCAGCCGGGCTACGGATCGCTCGCGCCCCCGGACACCGAGGACTCGCCGGCTGCGCCGCGGCCGGTGTACAGCCTGCCCCCCGAGCCGGTGTACGGCCTGCCCCCCGAGTTGCTGACCGGTCCCGGTACACCTGACGACACGGGCCCGTCCGCAACCGACGATGCGGTGCCGTCCGCAACCGATAATGCCGGGCCGTCCGCAACCGACGATGCCGGGCCCGTCGCGGGTGATCCTGCCGGTTCCGACGCGGTGCCCCGGCCGCGGCCGTCGGCCGACCCCGCGCCGCCACCCGTGCCCGAACTGGTCGACCGCGGGGACGTCGCGGGCGGGGCGGTCCGCCCGGGCCTGGTGGTCGCGCCCGGCCAGGCGCGGATGGCCGACCTCGCGCTGCCGAGCTTCTACGCCGCCCCCGAACCGGCCGCCGCCTCCCCCACCGCGCCGTACGGCGAGGCCGGCCTGCTGCGCCGCTACGACAGCTACGATCGCGCGACGCTGCGCGAGGCGTGGGAGGTCGTGCAGGAGCGGGTGGACGCGCTGATGAGCACGTTCTACGGCGAGGTGTTCCTGCGCCTGCCCGAGGCGATGTTCATGTTCCCCTCGGACATGCGCCGCCAGCGCAACGACTTCGCCCGCGCGCTGCTGCAATGGGTCGTCGCCGACGAACCGGAGGCGATGCGCGGTCACCTGGACCAACTCGGCGCCGATCACCGCAAGTTCGACGTCGAACCGCGTCACTACGAGATCGTCGGCGCCGCGCTGGTCAGCGCGTGGCGCACCACCGCCGGTGCCGCGTGGACGTCCGCCCACGAGGCGGCGATCCTGGGCAGCTATACACGCCTCGCGTCGATGATGCTCGACGGCGCCATGCGCCGCCTGCACGAGCCGGCCTCCTGGGGCGCGAACGTCGTCGGCCACGAGCGGATCCTGTCCGACTTCGCCGTCGTGCGGATCCAGCCGGACAAGCCGTACCCGTACAAGGCGGGCCAGTACCTGACCCTCGAGGTGCCGTCGCACCGGCGCGAGTGGCGGCAGATGTCGATCGCCAGCGCGCCGCGCGCGGACAACTCCTTCGACATCCACGTGCGGGCCGTCGGGGCGGCCGGCGTGTCCTCGGCGCTGGTGCGCCACACCCGGGTCGGCGCCCGCCTGAAGCTGGGCCCGCCACGCGGCCACGACCTTGTCGTCGAGCCGGGCACCGTCCCGTCCGGCCTGCTGTGCATCGGCTCGGGCACCGGCGCCGCGCCGATCGCGGCGGTCGTCGAATCGGTGCTGGGCTGGAACGAGCCGCCGGCCCGGCTGCACGCCTACGTGGGCGGGCGCAGCCGCGAGGACATCTACGCGGCGGACGCTCTGACCTCGATCGTGCGCGTCCGGGGCCGCTCGCCGGCCTGCGTGCAGGCGGTGGTGTCCGAGGATCCGGAGTACTCGGGCCTGCACGGCCGGGTCGAGTCGCTGGTGCCGACGCTGGCCGACTGGGCCGGCCTCGGCGTCGACGTGCTGGTCGCCGGACCGGACGCCATGATCGCCGCGACCCTGGAGAACCTCACCCGCGTCGGGGTGACGCGGGAGAAGATCCACTTCGACCAGTACGAGATCGCCGCGTAGGCCTCAGCCGGGCGGCGGCACGCCGCGCCTGTGGATGGCGCTGTTCACAACTGATCATTTCGTGGACAACCGGCAGCAGTTTGTGGACAACGCCGAAAATCATGGACCGGCCCCTTGCGGACGCCGGGGCCGGGCCGTAGAAATTACCCATCGCCGGACGGCGAAGGCACCGGCGGGGGAAACCTCGCAGCCGACGGGGAACGTAGCGGGTCGCAAGGCTCGCGGCGAAGCCGCAGGTCGTGCCGGAGTCGGTCCAGCGATACGTAGGGCCCGATCAGCTCATACCTGATCGGGCCCTACACCTGTGCTGGGGACATTCTTTCCCGGGTCGCCCGGGATTCCGCGCAGCGACACGGCCTCGCCGCC
>SCQZ01000268.1 GCA_004299665.1 Jatrophihabitans sp. | reverse complement strand
CGAGAGACGGCCCGCACCGTGGCGGCGACCGGGATGGGCGCGTGCAGGGCGATCGCCTGGCCGCCGTGCAGGATCTTGCGCAGGACGACGTCGATCCCCGGCATCCGGATCGGGGCCCCCGACTGGATACCCGAGGACCGCTCCCCCGCGACGACGGCGTAGGTCGGCAGCACCCGCAGGTCACGCTCGTAGGACCAGTGCAGCTGTGACGCGGAGGCGCCCAGGGACAGGTGGTACAGCAGCACGTCCTGGTCGGTCCAGGACAGCTCGCGCACGGACGGTGCCGCGGCCAGCGCGGCATCGCGGTCGATCGGCATGCTCAGCCCTCCCTGGCCGGCGGGGCGGGGTCGCGCGGCAGCCCCAGCAGCCGCTCCCCGATGATGTTCAGCTGCACCTCGGTGGTGCCGCCGGCGATGGTCATGCAGCGGGCGTTGAGGAACCGCTGCGAGATCGTGCCGCGGTCGGACGGCTCGATCGCCAGCGCCTCGGGGCCGAGCCAGTCCATCGCCGTCTGCCAGACCAGCTGGATGTGCTCGGCGCCGAGCAGCTTGCCGATGCTCGACTCCGGGCCCGGCTGCCCGCCGGCCAGGGAGCGCAGCGTGGTGCGCAGCGCCAGCAGGCCGCCGGCCTGCGCGTCGGCCAGCAGTGCGCCGAGCGTCGAGAGCTGTTCGGCGTCCAGCCCGCCGAGCTGCTCGGCGACCCGCAGCAGCGCCTCCCCGCCGGCGCCGAGCGAGGAGTCGTAGCTCAGCGCCACCCGCTCGTTGGCCAACGTGGTGCGGGCCAGCTTCCAGCCGTCGCCGGGCGCGGCGACCAGGCAGTCGTCCGGGACGAACACGCCGTCCAGGAAGACCTCGTTGAACAGCGCCTCGCCGGTGAGCTCGCGCAGCGGGCGGACGTCGATGCCCTCGCCGCGCATGTCCACGAGGAAGTAGGACAGCCCCTTGTGCTTCGGGGCGTCCGGGTCGGTGCGGGCCAGGCAGATGCCCCAGTGGGCCTCGCGCGCCATGGACGTCCAGACCTTCTGCCCGGACAGCCGCCAGCCCCCCTCGACGCGCTCGGCCCGGGTGCTCAGCGACGCGAGGTCCGACCCCGCGCCCGGCTCGCTGAACAGCTGGCACCAGACGATCTCGCCGCGCAGCGACGCCGGCAGCAGCCGCTGCTGCTGTTCCGGGCTGCCGTGCGCGATCAGGGTGGGGACGACCCAGCCGCCGATCACCATGTCGACGGGGCGCAGCCCCGCCGCGCGCAGTTCCTCGGCGATGACCAACTGCGTGACGGCGTCGGCGCCCTTTCCCCACGGGGCGGGCAGGTGCGGGGCGGTGTAGCCGTGCTCGGCGAGGTAGGCGCCCCGCGCGCCGTCCTCCAGTCCGGCGGCCGGGGCGAGCTCGGCGCGGACCTCGGCCCGGATCCCTTCGGCCGCCGGGGGCAGTTCGACGGCCAGCTCCCGCCGGGCGCCGGCGATCGTCAGCCGCGCCACCCGTCGCGCCCAGCGCGCGGACGGTCCGAGCAGCAGCCGCAGCGACTGGGCCCGGCGCAGGTACAGGCCGGCGTCGTGCTCCCAGGTGAAGCCGATGCCGCCCAGCACCTGGATGCAGTCCTTGGCGGCGCCGAAGGCCGCGTCCGGGGCGAGCACCGCGGCGACGGCCGCGGCCAGCTCCGCCTGGGCGCCGGGCTCGGCGATCGCGCGGGCAGCGTCCCACGCGGCGGCGCGGGCCTGCTCCGAGCGGGTCAGCATCCGGGCGCAGCGGTGCTTGACACCCTGGAACTGGCCGACGGGACGGCCGAACTGCTCGCGCACCTTCGCGTACTCGGCGGCGGTCGTCACGCACCGGTCCGCCACCCCGGAGGCCTGCGCGGCGAACAGCGTCGCCGCGATCGCGGCCACCCGCGGCTCCGGCAGCGTGAGCACCTCCACCGGGACGTCGGCCGCGGTGACGCGGGCCAGGCGGCAGGTCAGGTCGTAGCTCGGGGCGGGCTCGATCTCGACCGCGTCGCGGGGCACCACGGCCCAGCGGGTGGCCTCGCCGTCCCGGGCGGCGAGCACGAGCACGTCGGCGACCACCGCCCCCGCCACCGGTAGCGAGGTGCCGGACAGCCGGCCGTCACGCAGCGTCAGCCCGTCCGGCTGCAGGGCGAAGGCGGCGGTCGCGGTGCCGCCGGCCAGCGACGCCAGGTGTGCGGTGTGCCCGGCGTCACCCAGCACGGCCGAGGCGAGGACCGTCGGCAGCACCGGCCCGGGGACCAGTGCGCGGCCGAGTTCCTCCAGCGCGACGGCCGCCTCCAGCACCGTCATCCCGGAGCCGCCGTGCTCCTCCGGCAGGTGCAGTGCGAGCAGTCCCTGCCCGGCCAGGGCGGCCCAGAACGGGGGCAGCGTCTCGGTCTTGGCGTCCACGGCGGCCCGCACGACGGCCGGCGTCACGTGCCGCGCCGCCCAGCCGCGGACCGCGTCGCGCAGCGCCAGGTGCTCGTCGGTCAGGCCGACGCAGGCGTCCACCTGTCAGATCCGCTCGATGATCGTCGCCGTCGACAGCGACCCGCCGGCGCACATCGTGACCAGGGCGGTCGAGCGGTCCGCGCGCTCCAGTTCGTGCAGCGCGGTGGTGATCAGCCGCGCACCGGTCGAACCGACCGCGTGGCCGATCGCGATAGCCCCGCCGTTGACGTTGACGCGGTCCATGTCCGCATCCAACACCTGCGCCCAGGAGAGCACGACCGACGCGAACGCCTCGTTGATCTCCACCAGGTCGATGTCGGCGAGCTTCATCCCGGCGCGGTCCAGGACGTGGCGGGTCGAGTCGATGGGACCGTCCAGGTGGTAGTACGGGTCGGTGCCCACCATGCCGGAGGCGACGATCCGGGCCCGTGGCGTGAAGCCGTTCGCGGCCGCGTAGTCGGAGTCCATCAGCAGCACGGCGGCGGCGCCGTCGCTGATCTGCGAGGAGTTGCCCGCGGTGTGGATGCCGTCGGGCAGCACCGGTTTGAGACCGGCCAGCCCCTCGAGCGTCGTCTCGCGCAGCCCCTCGTCACGCGCGACGACGGACGAGCCGGTGTCGACGGGCACGACCTCCCGGTCGAAGTGTCCGGCCGCCCACGCTGCCGCCGCACGCTGCTGGGAGCGCAGCCCGAGCGCGTCGACGTCGGCGCGCGTGAGGCCGCGGTTGCGCGCGATCCGCTCGGCGGAGGTGAACTGGTCCCGGGTGTCGATGTCCCAGTCGTCCGGCCGCGGCGAGCCGGTCTCCGGCGTCAATGCCTGGCCGAGGAAGACGCGGCTCATCATCTCGACGCCGCAGCCGATCCCGGTGCTGATCTGCCCGGAGGCGATCAGCCCCGCGATCAGGTGCACCGACTGCTGGGAGGAGCCGCACGCGGAGTCGACCGTGGTGGCCGCGACCTGGTACGGCAGGTGGCTGTACAGCCAGGCGCCGCGGGTCACGTTGTTGGACTGCTCCCCGGCCTGGGTCACGCAGCCGCCGATCACCTGCCCGACGTCGGCCGGGTCGAGTCCGACCCGCTCGCACACCGCGCGCTGCGCCGTCCCGAGCACGGCGGCGGGGTGCAGGCCGGACAGCCCGCCGCGCCGCTTGCCGATCGGGGTGCGTACCGCGTTGACGATGACCGGGATGCCCATGTCCGCTCCAAACTGAAATATATTCCAGTCCGATTCTACCGCCGGAGGGGCGCTCCGGTCACGGGCGCTTCCCGCTCAGCGAGCGGTGAGCACGCCGCGCGCCCAGCCGTAGTCCGCCTTGCCGGTCGGGGAACGGACGACCCGCCCGACCAGGACGACGTGCGCCGGGACCTTGTAGCCGGCCAGCCGGGTGCGGCAGTGCGCCCGCAACTGCTCGGCATCGA
>SCQZ01000267.1 GCA_004299665.1 Jatrophihabitans sp. | reverse complement strand
TACGAACTGACGCTCGGCTTTCCGCGGGGCGCCACAGCGACCGGGAGAGCGCGTGAGCCGTCGTTGCCCTTGTGACACGTCGCCCGTCGTGCATGCAGCCCGACGTTCGGGTGATCGTCGTGATGGCGGACATGGGCCGGCGGCGGTGTAGAACCCGGCGGCGGTCAGTGCGGCGATAAGGGGACGGGCAGCACCTGGCCCGATGCGACGGTGACGGTCGCGCTATCGCTCTTGACCGGCGAAGTCCCCTGCGTGGCGCTGACCTGGTACGTGCCCGGTAGTTGGTTCGTGAACACCACGCCGCTGCCGGTGTCGGTACCCGTCTGGTCGGCCGGGCAAGAGGTCCCGGAGGGCGTGCCACTCAAGCAATGCAGCGTGACGGTGGCGGAGGTGGTCGCCGCGTTCGCCACCGTCACGGTGATCTTCGCGGGTAGGTACAAGGGGCTCGTGGTCGGTGACGGCATCGTGAGGGTGGCTGTCCCGCCGTTGGTGAGCGTCGGGGTCTGCGTGACCGAGCCGCCGTTCAGGCTCGCGGACACCTGCCAGGTCGCGCTGACCGGCAGGCCGGCGAACGTCGCGGTGGCGGTGGAGCTGTTCACCGACTGCGAAGTCGGGTTCGACGCCGGGCACGTGGGGGTGCTCGTGCAGGTGAGCGAGACCTGGGCTGGGTTGGTCGAGGTGGCCGAGGGCACCGTGACGACGGCCGTCCCGCCGACCTCCGCGAGCGACAGGGTGGCGGTCCCGCCGGAGGTGCTCACCGAGACGGGCTTGCTGGCGTTGGCGGTGCTCCAGCCGGCGGCCTCGCCTGCGGGCACGCTCGCGGTCGCCGTGTAGCTGCCGGTGGGCACCCAGAGAGTCGCCTGGTACTGCTGGCCGGAGGTCGGGCTGCTCAGGGTGGCGCTGTACGCCGGGGTGGTGTTCACCGCGATGGTCACCGCGCTGGGCAACGCGGTGTCCGGGGCGATCGTGGTGACGTTCGTGTTCACCGTCAGCAGGTATTCCTGCAGCGTGTAGTTCGCTGTCACGGCGGTGCTCGCGGAACCGGATCCCAGAACCTCCAGCTCACCCGACGCACAGCCGAGCGGATTCGTGTCCGACGGCGAGACGCCCGACGGGTTCGACAGCGTGCCGTAGTGCCCGCCCGGCGGCTTGACGCTCAGGGCCCAACAGCCGAAGGGGACGCCGCTGGCGCTGATCGTCACCGTGGAGCCGGAGCCGCTGACCGACAGGTTCGACAGCGTCGCGTTGGCGGGGCCGTTCGTCGCCGACGCGGTGAGCGTGGCGTTGCTGACGCCGGTGATGACGTCGCCCGACACCGCTGCGCTGAGGGTGATCGTGACGTTGTGCGTCACCCGGGTCAGCGTGAGGTTCTGGGTCGACAAGGCGTTGTTGGACACCGTGAAGGAGGGACTGGAGCCGGCGACGTAGCCGTACAGGGAGGCGCACACCTGGTACTTGTTCGAGCCGCCGTTGTTGGGGACGGCGGTGAAGTCGTACTGCCCGTTCGCGTCGGTGGTGGCCTGGATGGGATTGCCGTCGTTGCCGGTCACGGGAGTACTGCCGCAGCCAGATGATGCGTATACGACGGTCACCGCGGCGCCGGGCAGCCCGCTGGCGACCGTGGCGGCGCCCTGGACCGCGGTGATGGTGCCCTTGACCTCATTGTTCGTCTTGTTGATCGCGAACGGATACGGCCCGCCGCCGAGGGTGATCGCCTGCGTGACGTAGGTCAGGGAGTAGGTGGAACTGCTCGCGCTGACGGTGTAGGTGCCCGGCAGCACCTGCGCGAAGGTGTAGGTGCCGGTGCCGTTCCCCTTGCTGTCGAGGGTTTCGACCGCCGTGGTGGGCGACGCGCGGTAGCCGGTCGGGTCCGCGATCGTCATGGTGAGGCCGGTGGCCGCAGTGGTCTTGTTCCCCTGCTGGGTGAAGGCGTTGAAGACCGCGACGGCCGGCTGCTGGAACAGCTGGGGTGTCACGGTCACGGTGGTGAGATCCGCGCCCTGGGTTGCCGCCGGCGCGATCGTCACGACGAAGCCGGGCAACGGTGGTGCCGCCGGGCTGCCGACCGTTGCGGGCAGGGTCGCCGGGCAGGTGCCCTGAGCCGTGGTGGCCGGCTGGCACCAGCCGGCCACGCCGCTGACCGTGACCAGGTAGTCGCCGGCTTCGAGCCCCTCATTGGAGGCCGAGCCTGTGATCGTGAAGGCACCGGTCGCACTGCTCGGGGCGGTGGCCGGGAACGTCGGTCCGTCGACCGCCGTGCAGTAGGTGACGGTGGTGCCGAAGATCGGGTCGGTGCCGGTGGCCGTGCTCGTGCAGTGCTGCGCGGTCACCGTGGCGGCGGCGATCGTGGACGTGACCGGGGTGCCGTGGGCGGCCAGGGTCGCCGCGATCGACGAGGCGAGCTGGACCACGCCGGTGACCGTCCCGGTGATCGAGCCGAGGCGCTGCAGGGTCACGGTGCAGGTGATCGCGTTGCCCGGTCCGGGCGGCGCGCCGCAGGCTGTCGGCGCGGCCGTGGTGAACGCATAGCCCGCCGCCTGGACGCCCACCGAGTACTGGGTCGTGCCGTCCGGAGTGATCCCGGTGAACGTCACCGAGTTCGACGACGACGGCGCGGTCAGCGGCGAGCCCACCTGTGTCCCGCCGCTGTAGAGCGTGACCACGGCGCCGTTGACGGCGGCGCTGGCGCTGTCGACGGTGCTGACGGTGATCGTCGCGAGCTGCTTGAGCACGAACGATCCCAGTGTGCAGCCGGCGGTGGGGAGCACGACGCAGGTCAGCGTTGCGGTCGCGCTCTGGTAGCCGCTGAGGGTGGCCGTGAGCGTATAGGTGCCCGGCGTGACGTAGTTCGGCCCGTACGCGGTGGCCAGCGCCGGGTCGTGCCAGGTGAGGTCGGCGGCGTTCGGAACGACCGGGACGGCCGTGTCGGCCGTGAGCGAGACCGTGATGCCCCCGCTGGTGTTGTCCGAGGTGCGCAGCACGCTGATCTGCGCGGCGGTCGGCGCCGGGACCGTGGCCGGCAGCGCCAGCAGAGTGTTGGTGGTCCCGCTGCTGGTGAACGGGACGGGTAGCGCAGCCATCGGGTAGGTGTTGACGGCGGCGGTCTGTGGCCCGGTGGGGATCTGGAAGTTGCTGAAGCCGGCGCGGGTGGCGCTGATCGCGACCACGTTCGAGAGCAGGCTGATGCCCGGCGCGTAGCCGACGGCGGCGGAGGTCGTCGCCGGATTGACGAGCGGGTCCTCAGCGTTGATCTGCGTGCACGTAGTCGAGTCGGAGGGTGCCGCAGTCGAGTGGATCGCGAAGCAGCCGTCGGCGTCCGTCGTCATCGTCCAGGTGCGGGTCACCGCCTGCGTGCCGCTGTAGGCGTAGATCCCGGTGGCCGTCACCGTAGCTCCGGCGACCGGCATCGGGGTGCCGCCGACGAGATAGACCATTCGCCCGACGAACGCCGCGAGCGGGTTGATCAGGGGCAGTGCGGCGCTGGCGTCGGTGTTCAGCGGGACCGCCTGGGTGGTGCAGCCGCCTTGGCTGCCGTCCGTGGGTGTGGCGGTGATCGCGTACTGGCCGTTGAGCCCGACCACATTGACGCTGCCGTTGG
>SCQZ01000266.1 GCA_004299665.1 Jatrophihabitans sp. | reverse complement strand
GAAGCTGGGCAGACCAGCGACGCCGCCACGCCCACACCAGTCAAAAGATCAAATTCAACCGAGCGAGATCATCCGACCAGTGGCTCCACGGATCGAGGCTAAGGGGTGACCCCAAGTGGCTTCCCGCCCGCGGGTGGGACACGCCGTGCAGTGCCGAAGCTCTGACGAGGGGGTGCCTGACGGCGATCCGGTCCTCGGGTCGTGGCCTCCCTCGCTGCGCATGGACGTCCGGCGGTCCGGTACCGCCGGCGAGCGGAAGGAGGTGGTTCGGGATGCGTTCTGACGACAGTCATAGTCCGCTCCCCGGCCCCGTTCCCGCTCGCCGGCCGTCGTGCGCCTGAGAGTCCTCCGGCGTCGCGCCGCCTGATCGGGCGTGGCGGATCGCCGGGCGCGAACGTGTCGCACCTCGTCTGATTCCTGATCGTCCTGTGGTGTCGTCCGCCCGCGGTCGCCTCGCGCGAACCGGGTACCTCCCGCGATGCCGCCATGCCTTGAAGGCAGGTCCTGCCATGCTCGAGAACACCCTGGTGAACCGCGGATCCGCGGTGCTCGACGACGCGCACGTCGGTGACATCCGCGGCGCGTTGGGCACCATCGCCCGTGACGACGACGCGCCGCGCCCGACCTGGCAAGCGAAGTTGCGCACGCTGGTCGCGATCGTCGGCCCCGGCCTGATCGTGATGGTCGGCGACAACGACGCCGGCGCGTTCGGCACCTACACGCAGGCCGGGCAGGACTACGGCACCACACTGCTGTGGACGCTGTTGTTGCTGGTTCCGGTGCTGTACGTGAACCAGGAGATGGTGTTGCGTCTCGGCGCGGTCACCGGGGTCGGCCACGCCCGGCTGATCCTGGAGCGGTTCGGCCGGTTCTGGGGCGCGTTCAGTGTGATCGACCTGTTCTTGCTGAACGCGCTGACGATCGTCACCGAGTTCATCGGGATCAGCCTGGGGCTGACGTACCTGGGGCTGCCGACGGTGCCGGGCGTGATCGTCGCCGCGCTGTTCGTGCTGGCGGCGGTGAGCACCGGTTCGTTCCGCCGTTTCGAGCGGATCTGCCTCGCGCTGGTGTTCGGCAGCTTGATCCTGATCCCGATCGTCGTGATGAGCCACCCGCCGGTCGGGCAGGTCGCGCGTGACTTCGTCGTTCCGGGCCTGCCACACGGCGCGTCCCTGTCGACGGTGATGCTGCTGATCATCGCGATCGTCGGGACCACCGTCGCGCCGTGGCAGTTGTTCTTCCAGCAGTCCTACGTGATCGACAAGCGGATCACGCCGCGGTTCATCAGCTACGAGAAGGCCGATCTGTGGATCGGCATCGTCATCGTCGTGGTCGGGGCCGGAGCCATGATGGCCTTCAGTGCGTCCGCCTTCGCCGGCCACCCCGAGTTCGGTGCCTTCACCGACGCCGGCGGGGTCGCCGACGGGTTGGGGCGGTACGTGTCGCACACCGCCGGGGTACTGTTCGCCGTCGCTCTGATCGACGCCTCGATCATCGGCGCCGCGGCCGTGGGGCTGTCCACCTCCTACGCGGTCGGTGACGTGCTCGGGCTGCGGCACTCGCTGCACCGGCGCCCCGGTGAGGCCAAGGGCTTCTACGCGGTGTTCGCCGCGCTCATCGCCACCTCGGCCGCGATCGTGCTCATCCCCGGCAGCCCGCTCGGCCTGCTCACCGAAGGCGTGCAGACCCTCGCCGGCGTGCTGCTGCCCTCGGCGTCGGTGTTCTTGCTACTGCTGTGCAACGACCGCGAGGTGCTCGGCCCGTGGGTCAACGGCCGCGCCATGAACGTGTTCACCGCGGTCGTCGTCGCCGTCCTGGTCCTGCTGTCGATCATCCTCACCGCGAGCGTGCTGTTCCCGGCGATCACCAGCGCCGAGATCATCGCGGTGCTCGCCGTCGGCACAGTGCTGTTCGCGATCGGCGGGGCGGCGCTGCTGATGCGCAGGCGCGGCCGCCCCGGCCCACCGCCGGTGGAGCGCGCCGGCCGTACCTCCTGGCGGATGCCACCGCTCACGCTCCTGTCGCGCCCGGCCCTGTCTGCCGGTCGCCGCGCCGGCCTGACGGTGCTGCGCGGCTACCTGCTCATCGCCACGGCGCTCGTCGTGGTCCGTGTCGTGCAACTCGCGCTCGGCAAGTAGAAGGATGTGACCTGCGATGACCACCGTATTCCTGTCCACCCTGCTCAAGCACCCGGTCCGCGACCAGCACGGCCGCGAACTGGGCACCCTCTCGGACGTGATCGTCACCCTGCCCGCCGACGGCTACCCGGCCGTGACCGGGCTGCTACTGGCACCCGGCGACCGGGACGTGTTCGTCGGCGCGGACCGCATCACGGCCGTGACCGACGGCAGCATCCAACTGGCGGATGCCACCGTCGACCTGCGATCCTTCACCCGCCGCGAGGGTGAGGTGCTGCTACGCGCGGACGTGCTCGGCCACCGCTTGCTCGACCCCGAACGCGCCCGCCTGGTGCGCGCCTACGACGTGGTACTCACCCCCAGCGGGCGCGGCTGGACGGTGACCGGCGTGGACGTGCACCGCTCCACCGTCTGGCAGCGCATCACCGACCACACCGACCACCAGATCCGCGACTGGGCCGGGTTCGTCGCCCTCATCGGCCACACCCCCAGTTCCGGGCACCGCGGCCTGCTCGCGCGGTTGCGGGGCCTCAAGCCGGCCCAGATCGCCGACCTGCTCGAGGGCGCCACGCCCGCCGAGCAGGCAGAGATCCTGCACCACGTCCACACCGACCCCGACCTGGAGGCGGACGTGTTCGAGGAGCTCGACGACGACCGCCAGGCCCGGCTGCTAGCGACCCGCAGCGACACCGAGATCGCCGCCGTTCTGGCCCACATGAACGCCGACGACGCCGCCGACGCCCTCACCGACCTGCCCCAGGACCGGCGCCGTCCCGTGCTGGACACCCTGCCCGAACCGCAACGCCGGCAGGTGACCACACTGCTCGGCTACGCCCACCACACCGCCGGTGGCCTCATGACCCTCGACGTCGTCACCCTGCCGGGCGACACGAGCGCCGCGGAGGCGCTGGCCGCGGTGCGGGCGGCGCGCGGCCTGCAACCGCAGGCGCTGACCAGCGTGTACGTCTTCGACGAGCAGCAGCGACTGGCCGGCGCCCTCACCCTCGTCGCCCTCGTCCAGGCCGACGCGGCAGCCACTGTCGGCGATCTGGCCGACCCCGACCCGATACGGGTCCTGCCCGACACGGACCCGATCGAGATCACCCGCCTGATGGCCGACTACAACCTGCTGACGCTGCCCGTCGTCGACGCCGGCAACCGGTTGCTCGGTGTCATCACCGTCGACGACGCCCTTGAGGCCGCGATCCCCGACAACTGGCGCCAGCGCCAGCACGACACCGTGCTGGTCCCGGACCCCGACACCGCGCCGAGCGGTCCGGAGACGGAACAATGACGGTGCAAGGGCGTCACGCCGTCCCCGGGCCCGCCCCGCGCCCGGACCCGGACCACCGCCCCAGCATGCGCATCCTGCTCGCCGCCAGACTCCTGCGTGACGGCCACGAACCCGCGACCGTAAGCGCCCGCACGCAGGTGCCGTGCGCGCTCGTGGACCTGATCGACAGCGAGATCCAGGCTGGGCGTCCCGTTCAGTCGCCGTGATCCTCGCCGAGCCGTAGCGCCAGGCAGGCGAGATAGAGCTTGATCACGGCGGTGAAGTCTCGCATGTCGTGTCCCGTCAGCGACTCGAGGCGCGCGAGGCGGTAGACGAGGG
>SCQZ01000265.1 GCA_004299665.1 Jatrophihabitans sp. | reverse complement strand
GAAGACGAACGTGATGCCCACCTCGCGCTGGATCCGCTTGAGCTCCAACTGCATGGCCTGGCGCAGCTTGAGGTCGAGCGCGGCCAGCGGTTCGTCGAGCAGCAACGCCCGCGGCCGGTTGACGAGTGCGCGCGCCAGGGCGACCCGCTGCTGCTGCCCGCCGGAGAGCTCGCGCGGGCGGCGCTCGGCCTTGCCCTCGAGCTGCACGAGGTCGAGCATCTCGCCGACCCGCGTCCCCAGCTCGGACTTCTCGACGCCACGGCGGCGCAACCCGAAGGCGACGTTCTCGAACACGGACATGTGCGGGAACAGCGCGTAGGACTGGAAGACCATGTTGACGTCGCGGTGGTTGGGCGGCACCCCGACGACGTCACGGCCGTACAGCAGGATCTGGCCCGCGGTCGGCTCCTCGAAACCGCCGATCATGCGCAAGGTCGTGGTCTTGCCGCACCCGGACGGCCCCAGCAGCGAGAAGAACTCGCCCTCGCCGATGACCAGGTCGACGCCCGCCACCGCCGCGACCTCCCCGTGCCGGGTGAGGAAGCGCTTCGCGATCCCCACCAGTTCGATCGCGGTGACCGCGGCCGGCGAGGTCGGACCCGAAGCGGCGCCCGACACGCCTGCCGGCGCTTCGGCGAGGGACATCGTCGGTTCCATCGGGCTCCCGGGGGTCGCAGGGGACGCAGAAGGAGTCTGACAGTACGCGCCCCCCAGTGCAAGGGATTCCGTCGTCCAATTCGTGAAACGCTACGAATTCACTTGCGTTTCCGATTCAGGACAGGCAAGCTCGTAGGCATGGCACGCACCGGGGCCAGGGAGCTGGTCGACGACACCGCCCGCGCCATCATCGAACAGCTCCAGGAGGACGGCCGTCGCCCCTACGCGACGATCGGGCAGGCCGTGGGCCTGTCCGAGGCCGCGGTGCGCCAGCGGGTGCAAAAGCTCGTCGACCACGGCGTCATGCAGGTCGTGGCCGTGACCGATCCGATGCAGCTGGGCTTCGCCCGGCAGGCGATGATCGCGCTGTCGGTCACCGGCGACGTCGAGGAGGTCGCCGAGACCCTCAGCAAGCTCGACGAGGTCGACTACCTGGTGATCACGGCCGGGTCGTTCGACATCCTCGCCGAGGTCGTCGTCGCCGACGACGAGCACCTGCTGCAGCTGGTCAACCGGCGGATCCGCACGATCCCCGGGGTGACGCGGACCGAGTCGTTCCTCTACCTGCGACTGATGAAACAGACCTACAACTGGGGTGCCAAGGAATCATGACCACCACATCGCCCGACACCGCCGCCCTTGCGGGCGCGCAGGAACTGTCCGCCAAGGCCCGTGAGCACCTGTGGATGCACTTCACGCGGCAGTCGGCGTATGCGAACGCGCCGGTGCCGATCATCGTGCGCGGAGAGGGGGCGCGCATCTTCGACGTCAACGGCAAGTCGTACCTGGACGGCCTGGCCGGGTTGTTCGTGGTACAGGCCGGCCACGGCCGCCGCGAACTCGCCGAGGTCGCGGCGCGCCAGGCGAGCCAACTGGCCTACTTCCCGCTGTGGTCCTACGCCACGCCCCCGGCGATCGAACTGGCCGACCGGCTGGCCGCCCTCGCGCCCGGTGACCTGAACAAGGTCTTCTTCACCACCGGCGGCGGCGAGGCCGTCGAGACGGCGTGGAAGCTGGCCAAGCAGTACTTCAAGCTGGTGGGCAAGCCGACCAAGCACAAGGTGATCAGCCGCCACATCGCCTACCACGGCACGCCGCAGGGGGCGCTGTCGATCACCGGCATCCCGGACGCGAAGATCCCGTTCGAGCCGCTCGTGCCGGGGGCCCACAAGGCGCCGAACACGAACTTCTACCGCGCGCCGGAGCACGGCGACGATCTGGAGGCCTTCGGGCGCTGGGCGGCCGACGGCATCGAGCAGGCCATCGAGTACGAGGGCGCCGACAGCGTCGCCGCCGTATTCCTCGAACCGGTGCAGAACTCCGGCGGCTGCTTCACCCCGCCGCCGGGCTACCTGCAGCGCGTGCGCGAGATCTGCGACCGCCACGACGTCCTGCTCGTGTCCGACGAGGTGATCTGCGCCTTCGGCCGGCTGGGCACCATGTTCGCCTCCGAGAAGTACGGCTTCCAGCCCGACATGATCACCTGCGCCAAGGGGATGACGAGCGGCTACTCCCCCATCGGCGCGTGCATCGTCAGCGACCGCATCGCCGAGCCCTTCTGGAACGGCACGAACTACTTCCCGCACGGCTACACCTTCGGCGGCCACCCGGTGTCCGCCGCGGTCGCCCTGGCCAACCTGGACCTGTTCGAGCGCGAGGACCTGCTCGGCAACGTGCGTGCGCACCAGGACGCCTTCCGCAACACCCTGGAGAAGCTGCTCGACCTGCCGATCGTCGGCGACGTCCGCGGCGACGGCTACTTCTACGGCATCGAACTGGTCAAGGACAAGGCGACGAAGGAGACGTTCGACGACGACGAGTCCGAGCGGCTGCTGCGCGGGTTCATGTCCAAGGCCCTGTTCGGCGCGGGGCTGTACTGCCGCGCCGACGACCGTGGCGATCCGGTCGTGCAACTCGCGCCACCGCTGACCGTCGGCCAGGCCGAGTTCGACGAGATCGAGCAGATCCTTCGCGAAGTGCTGACCGAGGCATGGGCGCGCCTGTAACGGACTACCGCGGCCTGTCGCTCTGGTTCGACGCGCTGCCCGAGGCGGCCCGGCCCCGCCCGCCGCTGGACGGCGACGCCACGGCGGACGTCGCGATCGTGGGGGCCGGGTTCACCGGGCTGTGGGCCGCCTACTACCTGCTGGCCGCCGATCCCTCGCTGCGCGTGGTGGTGCTGGAGTCCCAGGTCGCCGGGTTCGGGGCCTCGGGGCGCAACGGGGGCTGGTGCTCGGCGCTGTTCCCGGTGTCGGCGACGACCCTGGCCCGCGAGTCGGGACGCGACGCCGCGGTCGCGCAGTACGCGGCGATGCGCTCGTCCGTGACCGAGGTGGCGAAGGTCGCGGCCGCGGAGGGCATCGACGCGGACCTCGCCCACGGCGGCACCGTCGTCCTCGCGCGCTCGGCGGCCCAGCTGGAACGCGCCCGGGAGGAGGTCGCAGAGTCCGACGCGTTCGGGCTCGGGCTCGCGCTGCTGGACGCGGACGCCGCGCAGTCCCGGCTGGCCGCGACGCGCGTGGTCGGGGCGACGTACACGCCGCACTGCGCCGCGCTGCAGCCGGCGAAGCTGGTCCGCGGGCTCGCGGCAGCGGTGGAGCGGCGCGGCGGGGTGATCTACGAGCAGACGCCCGTCACGGGCATCGCGCCGGGGCGGGTGCGCACCCCGCGTGAGGAGGTCCGCGCGGCCACCGTGCTGCGCGCCACCGAGGGGTACACCGCGCGGCTGCCGGGGCTGCGCCGGGACATCGTCCCGGTCTACTCGCTGATCATCGCCACCGAGCCGCTGCCGGACGCCACCTGGGAGCGGATCGGGCTGCGCGAGCGCGAGACCTTCGCCGACCACCGCAACCTGATCATCTACGGGCAGCGCACCGCCGACGGCCGGATGGTCTTCGGCGGCCGCGGGGCGCCGTACCACCTCGGTTCGCGGATCCGCCCGGAGTACGACCGGGTGCCCGCCGTCTTCGACGCCCTCCGGGCGACGCTGGCCGAGCTGTTCCCGCTGCTCGAGGGCGTGCCGATCACGCACCGCTGGGGCGGGCCGCTCGGTATCGCCCGCGACTGGCACGCGTCGGTCGGGATCGACCGGGAGACCCGCCTCGGCTGGGCCGGCGGCTACGTCGGGGACGGCGTGTCGACGACCAACCTCGCCGGCCGCACCCTCGCCGACCTGGTGCTCGGTGCCGACACCGACCTGACACGGCTGCCGTGGGTGGGGCACCGGTCGCGGCGATGGGAACCGGAGCCGCTGCGCTGGCTCGGCGCCAACGCCGGGCTGCGCGCCATGACCTGGGCGGACGCGGCCGAGGAGCGCCGCGGCCGGCGCTCGCGCACGGCGGGCGTGGTCAACCGGGTCCTGGGACGATGAGCACTCCGAGGAGCACCGCCGTCACCCGGCTGCGCGAGAAGCAGCGCACCGACCGCGCCGGACTCGACGCGCTGCTGGACGCCGTCCACGTGGGCCACCTCGGGTTCGTCGACGACGCCGGGCTGCCGCGCGTCATGCCCAGCGCCGTCCTGCGCGACGGGGACCGGCTCGTCACCCACGGGTCGACCGGTTCGCCCTGGCTGCGGCGGCTGGCGACCGGAGTGCCCGCCTGCGTCGAGGTCACCGCGGTGGACGGCATCGTCGTCGCCCGCTCGGCCTTCGAGTCGTCGATCCGGTACCGCAGCGCGGTGCTCTACGGCGCGTTCGAGCCGGTGCCCGCGGCCGCGAAGGCGGCGGCCCTCGACCGGGTCACCGATGCGCTGCTGCCGGGGCGCCGGGGCGAGATCCGCGGGCACACCGACCGCGAACTCGCCGCGACACTCGTGCTCGCGATGCCGATCGCGACGTGGTCGCTCAAGGTGTCCGACGCCTGGCCGGAGGATCCGCCGGAGGACGTCGCGGGCCCGGCGTGGGCCGGCGTCGTCCCGGTGCGCGAGGTGTACGGCGCCGCGCTGCCCGCGCCGGATCTGCGCGCCGGCATCCGGTTGCCGGACTCGGTCCGGGGCCTGGGCTCCCGGGGCCCGGTACCCTGACCGAACCGGTCGCCGTGACGGACCGGGCCGAGCGCGCTGCGTCGAGCAGCCGACGCCGAGGGGGCATCGATGGCCGACGGCGCGCAGTGGGAGACCGTCGACCGGGGCTGGGGACGGCTGGCGGCCGACTTCGCGGCGCTGTTCGAGCCGGCGAACGTGCGCGAGTACGCGGCCCTGCACCACCTGCTGGCGGTGTCCGCCGGGGACCGGCTGCTCGACGTGGCGTGCGGCTCGGGCCTGGCGATCGAACTGGCGGGCCTGCGTGGTGCCGCCTGCGCGGGTCTGGACGCCTCGGGCCGGCTCGTCGCGATCGCTCGGGACCGGTCCCCTGATGCCGACATCCGGGTCGGCGACATGGCCGCGCTGCCGTGGCCGGACGAGCGGTTCGACGTCGTGACCAGCTTTCGCGGGATCTGGGCCACGACGCCCGGCGCGCTCACCGAGGCGCACCGGGTGCTGCGCCGCGGCGGCCGGTTCGGGTTGACCGCGTGGGGACACCTGAAGCGCTCGCCGGGCGCGTGGGCGCTGGCACCGCTCGGCCTGGCCGAGCCGCCCCAGGTGCAGCACCAGTCCGACATGAACCAGATCGGGCGGCCGGGCCGGGGCGAGCAGTTGCTGGCCGAGGCCGGTTTCGTCGAGATCGAGCGGCACGAACTGCGCATGGTCTGGGAGTTCGCGGACCCGGCCCACTACGTGCGGGCGATCGGATCGTCGGGGCCCGCCTACGAGGCGATCCAGGCCGTCGGCCGGGCGGAGTTCGAGACCCGGGCGCTCGAGCTCGCCGCCGCCCGGGTCCGCGACGGCCTGCCGCTGCGGGCGGAGATCCACCTGGCCGGGTTCACCGCCCGGCGCCCCGGCTGAGGTACCGCCGCGCCGGAACCGGCGGCCGGGCCCCGCTCGGGCGCCGCTACAGCAGCGCCGCGTCGCGACCGAACGCACCCCGTGCGTGGTCGAAGATCAGGTGCGTCTCGGTCATGGCGACGTCCGGGTCGGTCGACAGGTGGTGCACAACGAAGTCCCGCATGTCGTCGCTGCCGCGCGCGGCGACGTGGACGAGGAAGTCGTCCGCGCCACCGAGGAAGTAGACGTCCAGCACCTCCGGCAGGGACGCCATTCGGGTCGCGAACCGTGACAGGTGGCCGCGCGCCCCGGACTGCAGCCGGACCGCGATCATCGCCTGCAGCGGCCGCCCCAGCGCGGCGGGGTCGACGTCGGCCGAGTAACCCCGGATCACCCCGCGCTGGCGCAGTGCGCGCACCCGGGCCAGGCAGGTCGACGGGGCCACGCCCACCCGTTCGGCCAGCGCGTTGTTCGGCAGCCGGGCGTCGGCGCTGAGCGCGGTGAGGATCCGGCGGTCGACCGCGTCCAGGGCAGGGCGAACATCCTGCGCGGTGACCGGTGTCACAGCATCGCGAACTGAATATCCTGCAGACATCTGCTCATTATGCAGAATCTTGTGCGAACATCTCGCATCCCGTCGTTCGCTTGCGTCATTCTGGTGGGTGGTCCCGTCTCCCTCCCGCGTCCGAAAGGCACCCCCATGAAGGTCGGCGTCCCCCGCGAGGTCAAGAACAACGAGTTCCGGGTGGCGATCACGCCCGCCGGCGTGCACGAGCTGACCCGTTCGGGCCACCAGGTCGTGATCGAGCGCGGCGCCGGCGTCGGCTCCTCGATACCGGATGCGGACTACGTCGCCGCCGGGGCACAGATCCTGGCCACCGCCGACGACGTGTGGGGCAGCGCGGACATGGTGCTGAAGGTCAAGGAGCCCATCGCCGAGGAGTACCACCGGCTGCGCAAGGACCTGCTGCTGTTCACCTACCTGCACCTGGCCGCCGACCGCGCCTGCACCGACGCGCTCATCGACGCCGGCACGACCGGCATCGCCTACGAGACCGTGCAGTTGCCCGACGGTTCGCTGCCGCTGCTGGCGCCGATGTCCGAGGTCGCCGGCCGCCTCGCGCCGCAGGTGGGCTCCTACCACCTGATGCGCCAGGGTGGCGGCCGCGGCGTGCTGATGGGGGGCGTGCCCGGGGTCTACGCGGCGAAGGTGGTCGTCATCGGCGCCGGCGTGTCCGGGCAGAACGCCGCCGCCATCGCGCTGGGCATGCAGGCAGAGGTGATCCTGCTCGACAAGAACATCGCCCGGCTGCGCCAGATGGACGCGATCTACCAGGGTCACTGCCAGACCGTGGCCTCCAACGCCTACGAGATCGAGCGCACCCTGCTCGACGCCGACCTGGTCATCGGCGCCGTGCTCGTGCCCGGCGCCAAGGCGCCGAAGCTGGTGAGCAACGACCTGGTGTCGCGCATGAAGCCGGGCTCGGTGCTCGTGGACATCGCCATCGACCAGGGTGGCTGCTTCGAGGACTCGCACCCCACCACGCACGCCGAGCCGACGTACCGGGTGCACGACTCGGTGTTCTACTGCGTGGCCAACATGCCGGGCGCGGTGCCCAACACCTCGACCCACGCGCTCACGAACGTCACCCTCCCCTACGCGGTGGAGCTGGCCAACCGCGGCTGGCGGGAGGCGCTGCGCGCCGACCCCGCGCTGGCGCTGGGGCTGAACACCCACCAGGGCCAGGTGACGAACGCGCCGGTCGCGGAGGCGCACGGCTACTCCGCCGTCTCCCTCGCCGAGGTCCTTGCCTGACGCGCGGTGCACGGGCGGCGGGCACGGGCTACCGTCGGCGATGAGGTGAGCACGATGAGCGCTGACGAGCGATCGACGGACGCCGCGACCTGTGACGCGGCCCAACTGCCGGTGACCCGGGCCGTCCGGCAGCAGGTGCGCGAGGCGATGCTCGCAAGCCCCAAGACGCTGCCCGCGGGGGCGACGGTGGCCGACGCACGCGCGTTCTTCGCCAACCCGAAGGTCGTCAGTGCCGTGCTGGTCGAGGGCACGGCGTTCGCCGGCCTGCTCGACCGGGTGGACCTGCCCGAGGCGGCGCCGCCGTCGGCGCCCGCCGTGTCCTTCGCCCGGC